>CAITMP010000581.1 GCA_903893525.1 uncultured Acidobacteriia bacterium
GGTCAGTCAAAACTGGCTGCTGATGGTCTGGATCTGATCCCCACCTCGCTCGGCTGGGTCGGGAACGAGCTTCGCTTCGAAACCGGCGTCAAGGGCCAGAACCACGTGTTCCGCGTGGACCCGGGCACGCGGAGGGTGCTGCCCGTCACCTCGGGTGAGCGGGCCGTCCGTGCCGCCGAGGTTCGCGCCGGAAAACTGGCCTACCTCGCCAATGATTTCCGCCATCTTGACGACCTTTACGTGGCCAACCCGGACGGCTCCGCCGAGCGGCAGCTCACACATTTGAACACCAAACTATGGGCCGACTTGGACCTCGCCTCCGTGGAGCGCGTGCCCTACAAGAGCACCGACGGGTGGCAAGTCGACGGCTTTCTGGTGAAGCCGCTGGGCTGGGAGCCGGGCAAGAAATATCCCATGGTTCTGAGTATCCACGGCGGTCCCGCAGGCCAGTATGGAGTCGATTGGTACCACGAATTCCAAGTCTACGCTGCGAAAGGCTGGGCGGTATTCTTCTGCAATCCGCGCGGCTCCACGGGCTATGGCGCGGAATTTGAGCGGGGCATTGTGAACAACTGGGGCAAAATGGACTACGCCGACGTGATGGCCGGCGTTGACACGGTGCTCAAAGCCAACAGCTGGATCGACACGGAGCGCTTGGGGGTTACGGGCGGGAGCTACGGCGGCTACATGACGAATTGGATCGTCGGACACACGAACCGCTTCAAAGCTGCCGTAACCCTCCGCAGCATCTCGAATTTCATCAGCGACGACGGCACGCGCGACGGGGCCTATGGCCATGAGGACGACTTCCAAGGATTCCTCTTCGACCACTTCGACCAGTATTGGGAGGCCTCACCGCTCAAGTACGTGAAAAACGTGAAGACTCCGACCTTGGTGCTGCATTCCGACAACGACTTCCGCGTTCCACTGGAACAGGGCGAGCAGTGGTTCCGGGCTCTGCAGCATTACGGGGTACCGTCTGAACTGGTGATCTTCCCCAGGGAAAACCACAATTTGACCAGAACCGGCGAGCCCAAGCACTTGGTGGAGAGCCTGAATTGGCAGTTGTACTGGTTTTCCAAGTACCTGATGGCGGATGCGACGGCCAAACCGCCGGATCTTTCCGGGCGGTAACTAAGCCAAGTGATTAGGCGAGAGCAGCTTCGGCGTCCAAAACGGCGGCTGCGCCGTGGATGACACTGGCAATGCGAATGGCGGCGGTAATCGTCTCCTCCGTCATGCCTTTGCCTCGCAGGACATTCTCATGCGACGCGACACACGTCCCGCAACCGTTGATCGCCGAGACCGCCGTGCACCACAATTCGAAATCGACCGGGTCGGACCCGTGCGAACGGATCACCTGCATCCGGAGCCGGGCCGGAATCTGGGAATACTTCTCATTGCCGCTCAGGTGCTGGAAGCGGTAGTAGATATTGTTCATCCCCATAATGGCCGCGGCGGCCTTGGCGGCGGACAGCGCTTCCGGGGTAAGCTTGGTGGCGGCCTCAGCCAGAATCACCGAAATCAGCTGCGGACACCGGGAGGCGATGGCCGAAGCCACCGCCGTTCCCCAGGTCTGCTGATCGGTCAATTCCGTCTGTTTCAACACGTTCTGAAGGTTGAGCTTCAGGTCGCGGGCGTAATCGGGCCAGGAAACATCCGCAAGTGACTGGAGTGCCATCTTAGAGGACCGCGTCACCCTTCTGCCAGTTGCAGGGGCAGAGCTCGTCGGTCTGCAGGGCGTCCAGAACACGCAGAACTTCCTGCGGATTGCGACCGACCGAGAGATCGTTCACGGAAACGAAACGGATCATGCCTTGCGGATCCACAATGTAGGTGGCGCGCTGGGCGACACCGGCGTTCGGATCGATGATCCCGAGCGCGTTGCACAGTTCGTGCTTGAGGTCGGCGAGCATCGGGAAGGGGAGGTCCTTCAGGTCCGCGTGGTGGGTCCGCCATGCGAGGTGGACGAATTCGGAATCGGTGCTGCCACCCAAAACTTGGGCGTCACGGTCGGCGAAGTCGCCGTTCACCTTGCCGAAGGCGGCGATTTCGGTGGGGCA
>CAITMP010000582.1 GCA_903893525.1 uncultured Acidobacteriia bacterium
GGACGGGATCCTTCGCCAGCATCTCCCGGAGCGGGCGGTAGGAGGCTTCGAGGTCATCGAGCGCCTTTTTCCGGTCCGCGGCGGCCTGTGTCCGGACGTCGGCCAGTTGGCGGTTCAGCGCATCCACCCGCTTGTGCGCCTCGTCCAGCGTGTTGACTTTGGGGGCTTGCCGGACTTGCTCGCGCAGCTTCCGCGCCTGTTCCTCGGCGTCGGCAAGGTCTTGCTGGCGCTTGCGGTCGGCATCGGCCAGCTTGCCCACTTCGGCATCGATTTCACCGGCCCTGCGTTTCGCCGCCGCCACATCCCGGGCCAAGTTGGCGAGCCGCTCCAGCTCGGCATCGCGGACCTTTTTCGCGAGCGCAGCCTGACGCGCTTGTTCCGCTGTCTGGTTGGCGGTGGCCTCGGCATCCTCGGTGGCCTGCTGGTCCTTGAGGTGGCGGATCTCGGCGTTGAGGGCCTCCAGACGCCGGTCCAGAACACCCGGTTCGCGAAAGACGAAGTTGCCGCCACCGACGGCACCGGACATCCAGGGAATCTGCTGATGCCCGGAGGACTCGGCCACGGCCTCGCCAGTCTGGCGGAAAACCTCGAGGTACGAAAGGCCCGACTTTTCCAGCACCTTGAGGAAATGGGTGGTGTAGAGGCCGTTGGCGGCGTCGGACTGGTCAGAGGCGGTGGCGCCGGCGGCGGTGGCGAAGGCAATGAACGTGCCGGCCGCCGATTGCATCTGGGCGAGGCCCTTGGGTAGGGACCTGCCATCGCCGACCCGGGCGAGCGGGTTGTCGCGACAGGCATCGAGGACCATCAGGCTGAGCCGGGCACCCTTTTCGCCCATGCCGTCGAGGATGGCTTGGGCAGGCTCGGCGGCGAATGGGACCTGCGTTTCGAGGGTCTCATGGAAATCCACGGGGAGCAGGTAGTTGACATTGTTGATCTGGATGCCGTGGCCGGCGTAGAAGAATAGGGCGACGTCGCCGGGCTGGATGGAAGCGAAGAAACGCTGGACGCCGGTCTTGAAGTCCCTGAGGTTAGCGTCTTCGAGTTCGGTAACGACGAAGTCGAGTTCGCGGAGGGTGTTGGAGACTGCGCGGGCGTCATTGACGGCATTGCGCAGTTGCTTCTGGTGGGCGTAGATGTCGTTGCCTACGACCAGCGCGCGGCGCTTGGGTCCGGAGGCGGACAGCGGGTCGGCGCTGCCGACGGCTTCCATGCCTCGCTTGGCGCGCGGAGGGGTCTGGGCGGAGGTGGTCGAGAGGGTGAGAGCGACCGCGATTGGCAACGCGGCGATGCGGATGGGAAATGTTCGGCGCATGTCGATTTGCAGAAACCCTTTGGCCCAGTTTATCGCGAGCGGACGGGGTCCTGAGAATAGATGCGGGAACCGCGGGATTCCTTACATGGAAATTGACTGACCGAGTTGGGCCAGTGTCTGCGGGGTAGTGAAGGAGGTGCGCGCCTTCGTGCGCGTGCGGAGGTCGGCGACGTCCGCGCAGGGTGCCAGCCAGGCCGCCAGCCGGACCACAATCGGCAGATCTATTTGTCGAGCGCTATTGCCGTCAATCGGGCGTGGATGCCGGTCATGGGAAGTTCGGGCAGCCGTTGCGCTTGGATGCCGGGTCCCCAGAGCAGGAACACGGATTTGTAGTCCGGTCGGCCTGGCCATAGGCCGTGGGTGCCAGCCTCGTGCGGCTTGCCATAGGGTGTGTTCAATGGCGTGGGCGAGAATGCGAACCGATCCGCAGGCTCGTACGCGGCCAGAGGCTCGGGCTTGCCCGGCATGAAGCGGTGCCACTCCGACGCGGGAATCCTTCGCCCGATGCCGTTTGCTGGATCCTTGCTGAGCCGTTCCAGTTCCGCCGCCTCCTGCGGATTCCCCGCCGTCACCCAGAACGGCGTCACGGTGCCTGCCGCCGGGTGCAC
>CAITMP010000583.1 GCA_903893525.1 uncultured Acidobacteriia bacterium
CGGACAGCGATCCTGGTCTCCGGCTTCACCGCAGTTGAAAACACGTCCCGGTCGCCCTCGTACAGCTCCCGGCTCAGCATGTTCGAAAGTGCGACCGACGATGGGTGCGATGAATCCCAGCCGTTGATCACGAACACGCGCGGCCGCAGCGCCGCCACGAAATCGGGCCCGACGGCGTCCTGGTAGCCATGGTGGTTCGCCACCGCGACGTCCACCGGTCCGGCCACGCGCGCAACCGGACCTTCGATGTCACGCCACGCGGCTCGGCCGTAATTGGTGTCATTCGACATGTCGCCGCCGGTGAAGTAATCAAATTTGCCGTAGCTCAGGCGCACCGCGATCGAACACATGTTCTCGGTCGGAAGCTGCGCCGGGGCCAGCAGGTTAGTATCCGGGAAGAATCGCCGGGTCGTTTCCGCCACACCGGTCCAGACCTCCCCGTTTGCCGCCAGATTCCGAACTTCGAAACCGGGGTAGGAGTCGGGCTTGGAGAGAAGTCGCATCTGCTTCCCGGCACCAACCCGAAAGCGTTCCATCTTGTGGCGTGTCGATCGGGCAAAGGCCTGGTAATTGTCGGAATGGGGGTCGTGGATCGCGGCAGGGTAGTTGTAATCCGGCCATGCGCGGTCTATCACGGTACCAACCGGCACGGTCTCGGCAAAATCCGCGATGCCCGTCAGCCTGTATTCCCCAAACTTGGATATTGGCAGGTCGGCGGAGAACTTGCCCATATGGTCGTCGTGGAAATGGGTCAGGAGGAAGAAGTCGAGTTCCGTCCGGCGCGCCGCAGCCATATGGCGGGACACATAACGCGCGATCCACTCGCCGGGCCGACGGCTGCCATTTGGTTTCGGATCAATGAGATACGGCACGGTGGCTGGCGATGGGCTTGTGGCACCGCAATCCACCATCATGGTGGTGCCGTCCGGGCACAGGAGGAACGTAGAACTTCCCCGCCCCGTGGAAATGTGGTGGATATCCAATGTCCCCGGGGTCCATGGGAGCAATGGCGCTGCTTGGCCGAGTGAGGCTGCAGCAATCAGAGTGGCGCTGGTTCGAAGAAATTCCCGGCGGCTGGACATGTAAACCCCTTTATTCGTACCGCAAGACTTCCACCGGCGCGATCCGGGTCGCGCTCCGCGCCGGATACACCGTGGCCAGCAAGCTGACCCCCATCGCCGCGCCCGCAATCCACAAACCATCCCACGGCCTGGGCTCGAACGGCACAAAACTCAACGCGTACACCGCTTCATCCAACCGGATCAACTGGTACTTGTCCGCGAAGTAGCAAAACGCGTACCCCAGCGTCAACCCAATCCCCGTGCCGATCATCCCGATCATCGCGCCCTGGATCACGAAAATCCTCCGAATCTGGCTCCGGCGCGCCCCCATCGTCATCAGCACCGCAATGTCGCGGTACTTGGTCAGCACAATCATCGTCAGCGTGATCAGAATATTCAGTGCCCCCGCAAGCTCGATCATCCCGATCGTGACGGCGGTAACCACCCGCTCCAGCGCCAGCGCATGCATCAATTCCTTGTTCCGGTCCTGCCAATTCGAGGCCGTATACCTGGGACCGGCAACCTTCGCGGCTTCCACGGAAATCTGCGGTGCAAGTTCCAAATCGTCCAGCCGCATTTCAATGGAATTGACCACATCCGCCACGCCGAGAAGATTCTGCACCGACCGGACCGGGGCATATGCCCAAGCCACATCGATCTCATAGAACCCGGATTCAAAAATCCCCACAACGCGGAAGCGTTTGGTTTTCGGCTCGGGTCCGAACGGGGTGAGCCGACCCTGCGGACTGGTGACGGAAACCACGGAATTGAGGATCAGCCCGGCGTCCTCGGCCAGACGGGCCCCAAGGATAATCCCAGGCAATCCCCCGCCCTCGTCGGTCAGCCGGTCGAGCGCGCCCGCCTTCAGGTGCCGCAACATGTCGCTGGTCGCAATCTCGCTGCGAACGTCGATGCCCTTGAGCACCGCGCCCTTGAAGCTCTGGGGGCCCGAAAGGTAGACAGTGTCGTAGAGAACCGGTGCCGCCGCCGAGACATGCGGGATGGCGCGCAGTTTCACGAGCAATTCCCGCCACTCGGCGATTCCGGGTCCGGGCTCCTTTTCCACGATGTCGACGTGCGCCGTGGCTCCCAGCAGGTTGCGCTGCAACGTATTCCGAAACCCGTTGTTCACCGCCAGCGACACGACCAGAGCCATCACGCCAGCCGCCACGCCGACCACCGAAATCACGGTGATCACGGAAATCACCTTTTCCTTCCGGCGCGCCCGCAGGTACCGCCCGGCAACGAAGATTTCGAAGGCGTCCAGCACCCGCGCCCTACGCGTCCAGACGCCGCAGACGGTCCGCCATGCCGATCTCGCCCTCGGGCCGCAGCAACGGGAACAGGATCACGTCGCGAATGGATGTCCGGTTGGTCATCAGCATCACCAAGCGGTCGATGCCGATGCCCTCGCCGCCGGTTGGAGGCATGCCATAGGCCATGGCCCGGAGGTAGTCCTCGTCCATCTGGTGGGCCTCGTCGTCGCCGCGCGCCTGCATGTCCAACTGGCCGTCAAAGCGCCTGCGCTGTTCAAGCGGGTTGTTGAGCTCGGTGTAGGCGTTGCCGATTTCCATGGATGCCGCGAATATTTCGAAACGGTCCACCATCGAGGGTTCCGCCGGGTTGTTGTTCGCCAGCGGCGAAACCTCCACGGGAAATTCGTAGATGATCGTCGGCTGGATCAGCTTCTTCTCTGCATGCACCTCGAATAGGTGGGCCAGGCACTCGCCGGCGGTCGCTTTGGGGGCGTTGGCGAGCAGCCAAGCCGGGTTGCGGACCTGTTCCGGAGTGGGTGCGCCTTCGCCCTCCCAAAACTCGACAACCGCATCGCGCATCGTCAGCCTCCGGACATTGCCGAAATCCAACTGGTGTTCTCCGAACTGGACAACGGTGCCGCCTGTGGCATCGATGGCAATCTGCCGCAGCATGGTTTCGGTCAGGTCCATCAACCCCTTGTAATCGGTGTACGCCTGGTAGAACTCCACCATGGTGAATTCCGGGTTGTGGCGTGTGGAGACGCCCTCGTTGCGGAAATTTCGGTTGATTTCGTAGACCCGCTCCAAGCCGCCCACGATGAGCCTCTTCAAGTACAATTCCGGCGCGATGCGCAGGTAGAGGTCGATGTCGAGCGTGTTGTGGTGCGTGACGAACGGACGCGCCGCCGCTCCGCCGTAGATCGGCTGCATCATCGGCGTTTCCACTTCGATGAAGCCACGCTCCTCCAGCTGGCGGCGGATGGACGAAACAACCTTGGCGCGGGTCACAAAGACGTCGCGCACTTCCGGATTCGAAATCAGGTCCAGATACCGCTGGCGGTAGCGGGTCTCGGTATCCTCGAGGCCGTGGAATTTCTCCGGCATCGCCAGAAGCGTCTTCGAGAGGAACTCCAAGGACTCCACATGCAGGCTCAGCTCGCCTGTGCGGGTGATGAAGAGGTAGCCCTCGGCACCGACGATGTCGCCGATGTCCAGCATCGAAAACAGCGCATAATCCCGCTCCGGGACCGCGTCCTTGCGGACGTAGAACTGCAATTTCCCGCCGTTCTGCTGGACGTGCATGAACCCGGCCTTGCCCATCCGGCGCACAGTCTGGATGCGGCCGGCCACGCGGACACGGATCTTGTCGGCTTCGAGCTCCTCGCCGGTCTTGGAACCATAGCCCGAAAAGATCTCGGGAACGGTATGCGTGAAATCGAAACGCTTGCCAAAAGGCCTGTAGCCAAGTGCTTCAATTTCCGACACGCGCGCGGCGCGCTGCTCGAACAACTCGTCTTCCAGCGACAAACAGATCTCCTTGTGTTCCGGGAACGGGGGTAATTCGTTATTATAAGGGTTCGCGGCGCTGTCCACCCCAAGCTCTCCCCGTTCTCCAGCAAACGCCCGCGACGAAGCCAGATTTTGACGCGATCCCTCTCCATCATTGTCCCCGCCTACAACGAGCAGTCGCGGCTGCCGGGCACGCTCCAGAAGATTGAGGAATATCTGGCCACGACGCCATGGGAGTTCGTCGAAATCCTCGTGGTGGATGACGGATCCAGCGACGGCACGGTGTCTGTTGCCGAAGCCTTCGCCAAAACTGTGGCCAACGTGCGAGTCCTTCGCAATCCGGGCAACCGGGGCAAGGGCTACTCCGTGCGCCACGGCATGCTGGAGGCGCGCGGCGAATGGCGGTTGTTCACCGACGCCGACCTTTCCGCCCCTATCGGGGAATTGGACAAGCTGTGGGCAGCTGTCGAACGGGGAAATATCCAGGTCGCCATCGGCTCGCGGGCCGTGGACCGGTCCTTGATCGGTGTGCACCAATCGCCCTTCCGGGAGATCTCGGGGCGCATTTTCAACGTGGTGATGCAAGTCGCCGTGGGTTTGCGAATTTCCGACACCCAGTGCGGCTTCAAGCTCTTCCGCGCCGATGCGGCACGGGAGGCATTTTCGCGCCAACTGATCGAGCGCTGGGGTTTCGACGTCGAGGTCCTCTACATCGCCCGCAAGCGCGGCTTCAAGATCGCGGAGGTTCCGGTCCGCTGGGACAACGTCGAGGGCAGCAAGCTCAGCATGTTCAGCGGTGCCAACGCCTTTGTCGAACTCGCCCAGGTGCGGATCAACGCACTGCAGGGAAAATACCGGCAGGAATCGAATTCCGGCACGCCCGCATCCCAATAGCGTGACGATTCCAGGCATCCACCACATCACCGCCATCGCGGGAGACCCGCAGCGGAATCTTGATTTTTATACAGGCACCCTGGGGCTCCGGCTCGTCAAACTGACTGTAAACTTTGACGACAACGGCACCTACCACTTCTACTTCGGCGATGCGGAGGGGCGTCCCGGCAGCATCCTGACATTCTTCCCGTGGCCGAATGCGTATCCTGGCCGGCAGGGCATCGGCCAAGCGACGCTGATCTCCTTCGCGGTGCCTTCGCTCGCCGGATGGCCTGAAAAACTGCCCGACGCGATTCCCGGTGTCCGGTTTGGCCGGAACACCCTGTCGTTCGCCGATCCCGACGGAATGCGGTTGGAACTGGTGGAAACCGGCGGCACAGGCACGGAGATCACCGGCTTCCACGGAGTCACTTTGTCGGAAGCCGGTTACGAATCCACGGCCCGCCTGTTGACGGAAACGTTCGGATACCAGCCCGCAGGGCAGGAGGGCAACCGGTTCCTGTTCGCAGCGCCCGCCGGCGACGTGGTGGAACTACTCTGCCAGCCCGACGGACGGCGGGGCAGCATGGGCTCGGGTACGATCCACCACGTGGCATTCCGGGCCGAAACCGATGAGATACACAAGGATTGGCAATCCAAGATTGCGTCCCTCGGGTACAACGTGACCCCGGTGCTGGACCGCCAGTATTTCCACTCCATCTACTTCCGTGAGCCCGGCGGCGTGCTGTTCGAGATCGCAACCGACCCGCCCGGATTCACCACTGATGAATCCCTTGCCGACCTCGGCACGGCCCTGCAGCTTCCCCCGTGGCTGGAACCGGCCCGCGGGGACATCGAAAACATCCTTCCGAAACTGGTGCTACCAAAATATGGCCGCTGAATTCATCCACAAATACATCCCGGGCACAATCCCGGCGACCATTCTCGCAATGCACGGCACCGGCGGCGACGAAAACGACCTGCTGGGAGTCGCCCGCGCGGTCTTCCCCGGCGCGGCCGTGCTTAGCCCGCGCGGCAAGACGAACGAACACGGGGCGTACCGGTTCTTCCCGCGCCTCGCGCCGGGCGTATTCGACGAGGAGGAAATCGCACTCCGCACCCAGGAGCTGGCCGAATGGCTCGGATGGGCAGCCAAGGAATACGGGTTCGACCAAACAAAGCTCTACGCACTGGGGTATTCCAACGGGGCCAATATGGCCATTGCAACGATGCTGCTTTATCCCGGCTCGATCGCCGGTGGAGTGATGCTGCGTCCGATGCCGGTAATCCGTCCCGACCCGATGCCGGATCTAGCCGGTGCCCCGATTTTGATCGCAGCCGGCGAGGCCGATCCGATGGTTCCGGTGAAATCCGCGCACGCCCTTGCCGCAATGATGGCCGAGGCGGGCGCGGCGGTGGATTTCGCGGTAATGGAATCGGGCCACGACCTGACGCCGGAGGATTTCTCCGGGGCCAAGCGGTGGTTTGCGGCATTGGCCGGATAGACGTCGGAAATCGTTCCAGGATATGCTGGTGCCGATCCCATGCGACGCGCACCAGCTTTCCTCCTCGCCCTCATACTTCCTTCAGCCGTCCTAAGCGCCGCCGCGCCCGAGCACTGGATTGCCACCTGGGGAACCTCCCAGCAGCTCTATCGCGCGACCCAGGGCCGCGGCCCCCAAGCCTCTCCTCCCGCACAGGCACCCGCACCCCGGCCCGCGACACCAACCACTGGACCGGCCCGGCGCTTTCCGGTACCCCCAGCCCTTGCCGGACTCCACGATCAGACGATCCGCATGGTCGCCCGCACCAGCGCCCCCGGAAAGACGGTCCGCATCCGCCTAACCGCCGCGCTTGGAGGGCCAACTGTTGCCATCGGAGCCGCGCACATTGCAATTTCCAAGGGCGACTCGAAGATCGATCCCGCCACCGACCGCGCGCTCACCTTTTCCGGCCAATCCACAGCCACCCTGTATGCCGGAGCAACGCTGGTCAGCGATCCTGTACAGTTGGATCTGGCCCCCCTCGCCGACGTCGCCGTAAGCCTATACCTTCCGGGCGAAACCGGCGCGCCAACGAACCACCTGTTCGCGCTCCACACGACTTACATCTCCAAGCAAGGCGATTTCACCGGCAAACCCGAAATCGCAGACGCCGAGACCCGCGAATCCTACTACTGGCTCGCCGGAATCGACGTCCTCGCGCCCTCATCCGCCGGAACATTGGTAACCTTTGGCGACTCCATCACGGACGGCGACCAATCCACGCACGCAACCAACGGCTCCTGGCCCGCCCTGCTCGCCGCCAGATTGAAAGCGAATAAGGCCACCGCAAACATCGGCGTTGTCAACGCCGGCATTTCCGGGAACCGCGTCCTTGGCGACAACGGCAGTGCGTTGGCTCGGTTCGAGCACGACGTGTTGTCCCAACCGGGCATCCGATGGATTACTCTGCTGGAGGGCATCAACGACATCACCGGCGGCTCGCGCAACGGTGCGAAAACGATCACGGCCGGGGCGCTGATCGCCGCCTACCGGCAGATCATCGACGCCGCCCACGAACGGGGTATCCAAGTATTCGGATGTACTTTGACCCCATACGGCGGCTCCAATGTGTACAGCGATTACGGCGAAAGCGTCCGCAGCGCCGTCAACGACTGGATACGCAAACCAGGTTCCTTCGACGGCGTCATTGACTTCGACAAAGCAACCCGCGACACCAAGGACCCGAAGCGGTTCCGCCCCGAAGCCGACTCCCCGGACTTCCTGCACCCCGCCAACCCCGGTTACAAGCTGATGGCCAACAGCATCGACCTCGCCTTGTTCACCAACAAGAAGCGTTAGCCCCTTACGAACGAATTCGAGCGCTTTTCGCGACCAATGGTGGTCGAATCCCCATGCCCGGGAATGACAACCGTGTCCTCCGGGAGCGAGTACAGTTTTCCCCGAATTGATTTCGCAATCGCCGCCGGATCGCCGCCGGGTAAATCGGTGCGCCCGACGCTACCGCGGAACAGCGTATCCCCGGCGATCAATTTCGATTCGGCGGGAATGAACAACGAAATGCTGCCGGGGGTGTGACCCGGCGTATGCAGGATTTGAGCCTCTATCGCCCCGGCTCGGACAGTGTCGCCCTCACGGGCCGGGGTGTCGATTCCCGGATTTTCGGGTGTCTCAATGCCCAGCCAGCCCGCTTGGACCTCCAACATTTCCGCCAGACCCGAATCATCGGCATGCATCATCACGGGCGCTCCGGTGATTGCGCGCAGTTTGTGCGCCCCGCCGATATGGTCGATGTGGGCGTGGGTGATCACGATCTGCTTCAGGGTCAAATGGTGCCGGTTTAGGATCGCGACAATTTCGGAAATGTCATCGCCCGGATCGATCACCAAGGCCTCGTGCGTGGTTTCGTCCCCCAGCACGGAACAGTTGCAGCCCAGCATGCCGACTGGCAGAATCTCGTGGATCATAGCTAATTTGAGGGTACGCGATAATGGAGGTTCATGGGCATCCTACCTGTTTTGATGAGGTTCATCCACATCCTTTCGGCGATCACGCTGCTTGGAGGTGTTTTTGCATGGCGCTTCGGTGCGATTCCCGCCGGGGCCGCGCTGGCGCCCGACACGAGGGCAAAAGTGGAAAACGCCTTCGCCGCAGCATGGCGTCCTGCCGTCCTTGCAGCCATTCTAGGCCTGCTCGCGTCCGGGTCCTACAACTTCATGGCGAAAATGGGTAGCGGACACCTGTCACCGGCCTACCACGCCGTCTTTGGAGTCAAATTCCTGCTGGCGCTGCATGTATTCGCCATCACCCTGATCGCCACCAAACCGGACAACGCCAAGCGCGCGCGCCAACTTGGCGGCGTCGCGGCAAGCGGCCTTGTCATCATAATCCTCTCGGCAGTTCTTC
>CAITMP010000584.1 GCA_903893525.1 uncultured Acidobacteriia bacterium
GTTTCGTAGAGGTCGGCGGAGACCTGGACGTATTCCTGGGGGGATTCGCCCTTGATGGTGGCGAGCTGGGAGAAGAAGCCGTGGCGCTCAGCGTTTCTGGCGGAGATGGATTTGCCTTCGGGGGTTACGGGGCCTTTGGATTTGGCTCCGTTGGCTCGGGAGGCGGCTATTTGGGCTTCGGTGCGGGGTACTTTTTGGGTCGGGTTGGAGGTATGGGTCAAGTTTTCCATCGCGCGGTTATTGTAGTCCGGGCGGGGGTGGAAAACGAACCATCAGGGCGGGAACCAGCCCTGGCGGAATGGTGTTTTTGGGTTATTTTTGTTGGGGTTGCGGGAATTTTTTGGCGGCGGAAAATAATTGTGATGGATTCTGGATGGTGCTCGTTTCCACACGGCGGGCCATCCAGAATCTTCACGTACATTGGGGCGAGCGGCTACTGACGAAGGCGGCGGGAGAGGATTCCGGCGATGCCAAGTGAGAGCAGACCGATTGTTGCCGGTTCGGGGGTGGCAACGATCGACTCGTTGACGCTGGCCGAATAGGGAACGAGCGTGTCAAAGGATTGCCGCAACCGTTGCCGAGGTCGTCCTCGCAATAGGCGCTCGTGATGGTGAAATCGCCCGCAAATGCGTAGCCCGGCGTGGCGGTCGCGGCCCACGTCAGCGAGTAGAAATCATCGATCTCGATTGGAGTCGAGGGCGGGATCGCTGGAAAGCTGAAGGTCCCGAACGAGACGCTATCCACCTGGGATCCGTCGTAGTTCGCCCCGGCGACCCCGAGGATCTGCAGGTAAAGACTGGCATCCGTGTTGGTCGAAGCCAGTTGCCAGGTCAGGGTGGTTCCCGGGTCTCCACTCAGGTCGGGACCCGGCACGAGAGCGAACGTCCCGGCCAAGGAAGGGAGGGACCGGGTCATCAGGGCAACTGCTATCAGTAAGTATCGTTTCATTGTTGATAAGGCTCCTCAGGGCAAACGGTTGCAGCTATGGAAGTGAATACGGAAGCAGGTTCGTGTAGGTGAACTTGTGGTTGGCTTGGTCCGTAGCTGTGACAGTATAGGTAACCGTGATTTTTTTCACAGTCCCCATTACGTTCAGCGGTACGATATATCCGGTGCCGGTGTGTGCGTCGATCAGCTGCGGAGTCGAATTGGAGTAGGTCGGAGTCACCGACCCGGTGCCGTTCACAACCGTGATGACGAGCTTGGTTGTAACGTTCACACTACCTTGGAATTTGCTGCCCGCCGAGATGGCGAACTGGATAGCAGGCCCACCGTCCGTGGCCCCGGAGATACCAAATACCAGCGGGGGCGCGGCTTGCGCGAAGTTGGCTGAAAGGGCCGTGGGGGCGTTTGCCGCAAAAGTGGCGGGGTTGGTGGTTCCCAAAGTGCCACCGAATGTGGAGAACGTGTAGCCTGAGCCAGCTGCGGCGGTCGCAGTCAGGCTGGTACCAGCGTTGTAGTACCCATCGCCGGAGGGCGACACCGGGCTGAGGGACACCGAACCCGCTGTCGTGGAGGGCAATGGTTGGGCTGTCACGAGCACCTGCTTGGCGAATGAGGCGGTGTAGACCGCAGGGCCGGTAACGGTGATGGAGCGCGACGCCGGGCTTCCGGCGGAATCTGCCCACCCGGTGAACACATATCGGACTCCGGGCACGTCGGTTGCGAGGGTCTGGGTGGGAGCGACGGAGATAGTGTGCGCGCCAGGCGTGACACTTATCGGGAAGCTCGGTTGAACCGTTCCATCCACCGAGACTCGCAGCCCGGCCGGGTTCGTCAGGACCGTGAGGCCGGTCAGCGCCACAAAAACGGGGGTAATTTTCTGCACACCCGATCCCATGGTCAAAGTGGTGGACGCATTGCCGGAGTTCGCGAGCGTGGCGGGGCCGGTGGAACTCCACGAACTGAAAGCGTAGCCGGCGGCCGGCACGGCGGTGATCGTGACAGCAGCCCCGGATGCGTAGTAGCCGCCGGAAGCCGGAGCGGTGACCGAGCCCCCGGACGCGGTCCCGACCGTCAACTGGTATTGGGTCGCGAAGCTGGCGGTGTAGGTGTCGGCAGTGCCACCGATGGTGATGGCACCGCCATTGCCGACGTTGGCGCTCCAGCCCGTCAAGACGTACTGCGTGCCTGAGTTACCCGGCTGAGTCGCCGCAGCTGAAACTGTATGTGGGCCTGCCGACAGGTTCAGGGTGAAGGGTGTGAGCTTGGGAGTTCCTCCGTCAACGCTGACCATGATTTTAGTTGAGGCTGAACCATCGACCAGCGACTGGAAGAGGATCGAGGGTGCCCGGACAAAGGTTGCGGTGACCGACCGCGGGGCACTCATGGTAACGGTGGTGGAGGTCGCCGACGGGGCAGCCACCGGGCCGGACCATGATTGGAACGCCCAGCCGCTACCTGGATTTGCGGTGACGGGGACCGACGAGCCCGCGTTGTAGTAGTTTCCCGAAGGCGGCGTCGTGGTACCCAGCGAGCCGGCGGCAAGATCCATTGTCAATTGGTACTGGGTTTGGAAGGCGGCAGTGTACGTGGGTGCCGACGCGCCGACGGTTACGGTATGGGAGATGGGCAGACCATCGCTCCAATGACTCCAGACATACTGGGTGCCGGGGCTCGCGGGGGTTCCGGTCTGCGGGGCCGGGTCGACCGAGACGGTGTGGGAGCCGGCAGTCAGGTTCATGGTGACCGGAGCGGCTTGGGCGGTTGCGCCATCCACGCTCACCTTCAGATTCACAGGTGTCGTGAGGATCGTTACGGTCTGCAAGACATTGAAAGTGCGGGTAACAGGTGTGGCGGCTGAGTAACTGGCATTGCCCGGCTGCAAGGCCTGGATGGTGCAGGGGCCAATGCCCGAAAGCGTCACGGTTGAACCCGAAACACTGCAGGCGAAGCTGCCTGCCAGCTGGAAGCCGTTGACGTTGGCTTCGCCGGATACCACCTGCCACACGACGTTGAGGACACCGGAGCTGTTGGCCACGGCATTCAAACGGACGTAATTCTGTCCGTTGACGTATGTGCCGATGTCTGCGCCAGCCGTGGTTAAGACGACTGTCCCGCCATTGACGGCAAAGGATGTTCTACGGGTGTTCGCACCGACATCGCCCTGCGTGATCATGTAGAGGTCGTAGGATGCACCTGGAATCAGGCCGGAGATCGTGATGGAACGGGAGGGTTGCCCGACATGGTTCACAAGGTAGGCACTCATCAGATTCCGGTATTGAGTGCTGCCAAAATTGCCGGGTCTGGTACCGACGGTATAGAGCAGATCGGAGGTCCAGCTCACGCTGACTGGCGAGGGGGTTCCGGTGGAGTCCGTCAACGGGACGTTGGTACCGGTAGTGCCGAGTCCGCCTACGCCTGAAACCATGTTCCAGACATCACCAGCTTTGCCGATGACGGCCGCACCGGACTGTTGGAGAGTGGAGGCGTTGCCGGTGGACCCGGCGCATTGAGTTCCAGCCGTGCAGCCGAACTGGACGTCAATCAGCGACGGAACAACGGAGTAGGAGGGGGCGAGGCCGGACGATGCGGTGGCA
>CAITMP010000585.1 GCA_903893525.1 uncultured Acidobacteriia bacterium
CAAGCCATGGACGACACCATTGAACCCCCACCCCTCTTCTAAATTTCCAAGTGGCCATAACCGGATACCCCAACATGCAACCGCCAACCGCCCACAGATTGGGATACAATAAGGGCATCCAAGCGACACGGTTAACGTTAAAGCTTCTTCGCATCCCATACGGTCAGACCATGAGACTCCACCCCGCCACACCCGCAATCTTCTCCGCCCTATTGGCAGCCGCGACCGTCAGCGCCCAATCCCCCCAAGCCAACCTCAACAAGTCCGACCTCTTCGAAACCGTCGCCCGCCCGCTCTTCGCCGAGAAGTGCCAGGGCTGCCACAACGCCAAACTCAAGAGCGGCGGCATCGACCTCAGCACCACCGACGCCATCGCCGAAGTCAAGTCCAGCGGCCTGTTCGGCTCTGCAGCGGACCCCTCCAAGAGCATCCTCCTCAAAGCCCTCGCCTATGAGGAGCGGGTCAAAATGCCCCCCCAGGGCAAGCTCCCCGCCGAACAAATCGCTGGCATCCGGGACTGGATTGCCGCCGGTTCCCCCGTACCCCAGAACGCTTCGGCCACCCAGGCCGCGTCCGGAACCGGACTCCGCCCCGCAGCACTGCGCGGCAAAATCACCGACGAGGACAAGCAGTTCTGGTCCTTCAAGCCGCTCTCGCGCGCCGGTGCTCCCGCCACCAAGCGCAGCGACTGGTCTTCGAACCCCATCGACAAGTTCATCCTCGCCAATCTCGAAAAGAACGGCCTCCAGCCCGCCGCCCAGACCGACAAAACAACCCTCCTCCGCCGCGCCACCTTTGACCTGACCGGCCTCCCCCCCACCGAAAAGGAACTGGCCGACTTCCTGGCCGACAAGTCCCCCGTCGCCTATGAAAAGGTGATCGACCGCCTCCTCGCCTCCCCCCGCTACGGCGAACGCTGGGGCCGCCAATGGCTCGACGTCATGCGCTACGCCGACTCCACCGGCAGCGACGAGGACCACCGTTACCCCCATGCCTGGCGCTACCGCGACTACGTGATCAAGGCCTTCAACGACGACATGCCCTACGACGAATTCGTCCGCGAACAGCTCGCTGGCGACGTTCTCGCAGCAGATCCCAATTCCGGCGTGGGATACCGGGGCATCGTAGCCACCGGCTTCCTCTCACTGGGAAAGAAGGCGCTCGCCCAGAAGGACCTCCCGCTGAAGCGCTACGACGTGGTCGACGACCAAATCGAAGTCACTTCCAAGGCACTCCTCGGCCTCACCGTCAACTGCGCCCGCTGCCACGACCACAAGTTCGACCCCATCGCCACCAAGGATTACTACCAATTCGCCGCCGTCTTCGCCAGCACCCTGAGCTACGCGGGCGGCGAAACCGGCGACCCCATCCAGACGCCGCTCGCCCCGGCCGGGCAGTTCGAGGCGTTCCGCAAGAAGTGGTCGGCCTACATCGATGTCGAGCGCAAGATGGCCAAGATTCTGGATTTCGACCGCGACGCCAAGAAGCACCGCGATGCCGACGAAGCCAAAATCCCCGAGTACATGATGGCTGCTGCCAAACCCTCGGCTGCGGATTCAAAACTCGACCCGGCAATCCTCGCCAAGTGGCAGAAATACCTGGCCTCCAACGCCCCCGAACTGGCCAAGTGGAAGGCCGCAACCGATGCCAATCGGCAGGCCATCGCCGCCGAGTACAAGGAGGAGTTCCACAAGTCGGCCTATCAATATGACCAGGACCTGAGCTGGTGGAACACTGCCCGCAACAGCTACCCGTCGTCGGGCAAGCTCGCCGGACCCAAGCCGCAGGTCACCGCGGCCAAGGACCCCTTCTTCCACAACGTCTGGTGGACCGCCGATGCCCCCCTCCACCGCACCCGCGAACAGCAAATCGCCACCCTGTCGCCCGAAAAGGCCAAGGAGATCCTCGATCTTCTGAAGCAGGGCAACGAACTGGAGAAGACCCTCCCCACCGAGGAAATCCCCATGGCCTGCGCCGTCACCGAAGGCCCCACCGTGGAACAGCATGTGTTCCTCCGGGGCGATTACCACAATTTGGGAGACCCGGTGCAGCCCTCCGTCCCCGGCATCCTCCAAGTGAACGCACCAGCGCCGTCGGTCACCAGCAAGAGCGGCCGCCTGGAACTGGCGAACTGGATCGTGGACGCCCGCAACCCGCTCCCAGCCCGCGTCATGGCCAACCGCATCTGGCAGGGCCACTTCACGGAAGGCATCGTCCGCACCCCGGACAATTTCGGCAAACTCGGCGAGCGCCCTTCCAACCCGGAACTGCTCGACTACCTCGCGTCCACCTTCATGGACAACGGCTGGTCCCTCAAGAAGATGCACAAGGCGATCATGCTGTCGAAGACCTACCAGATGTCCGCCGAGTATGACACGGCCAAAAAGGAAAAGGACCCGGAAAACCGTCTCCTCTCCCGCTACCCGCGCCGCCGTCTCAGCATCGAAGAGGTCCGCGATGCCTTCCTCGCCATGGGCGGCGACATCGACCTCACCATGGGCGGCACACTCGACCCCGGCGTCGGCACCGACGGCGAAACCAGCTCCACCCGCATCTCGATGAACCCCGAGGCAACCAATCGGCGCAGCGTCTACCTGCCCCTGCGTCGCTCCAACCTGCCCACCCTCTGGATGCTCTTCGACTTCGGCGACGCCACCACGCCCGAGGGCAAACGCAGCCCGACCACGGTTTCCACCCAGGCCCTTTTCGTAATGAACAGCCCGCTGGTCATCCGCGAGGCCAGAAATATGGCGACCAAGATCCTAGCCGAGACGCCGAAGGACTCCAAGCGGATCGAGGAAGCCTACACCCGTATCCTGGACCGCCGCCCCACGCCCAACGAAGTCGATTCCGGCATCACCTACATCAAGAGCCTCCACACCAAGTGGCCGGACTTCGACGAATTGAAATCCTGGCAAAGCTTCTGCCACGCCCTCATGGCTTCCAACGAATTTATCTACGTCTACTAAGGGGACCGCATGAACATCAACGACTTCCTCCACAAAGCACCACGGACCAACCAGATGTCCCGCCGCGCCATGCTGCGTGCGGCCGGTTGCGGATTCGGCATGATGGGCCTCGGCTCCGTTCTCGCCGATGCCCAAGCCCAAGCAGCCACCCAGGGCGGCATCCTAATCGACCCCCTCGCCCCCAAAGCCCCCCACTTCCCCGCCCGGGCCAAGCG
>CAITMP010000586.1 GCA_903893525.1 uncultured Acidobacteriia bacterium
AGTCCCCGGTTGAGCAGCAAGGAGTGGGACGACGCCTTGTCCTGCGGGAGGCTGGGGCAGTCGGAGCCGTCAATCGCGGCAAAAACCGGATCCGTACCGCCGGTTTCGCGCCAGCGGCCCTGGATCGCCTCGACCGAAACGCTCATGGCGTTGGACGGCTGGTGGCAGGTAATGCAGGCCCGCCCGTTGGTCCCCAAAGCTTCGAAAAACGCGTGGCCCACGGGATTCACGGCCCCGTCGGCATTGATGATCCCGACCATGCCGTCGGCGTTGTCGTAATCCTCGGTGGCCGGGAGGGTGCCGGACTGGTTCGCACCCCACCAGATGCGGTCCGGGGGATACGAGCGGCGGCTTTGGGAAACCAGCAGAAGTGCCGAGACGAGGGTCAGGATCGCGATGCGGATGGGTTTCATGGTTCAGCGTCCGGTGGAGGTGTTGGGCAGATTGGCGAGGGCTGCGCGGACTGCGGGGGAATCCTGGACTTCGAGTGCGCGCCGATAGAGCTGCGCGGCGACGGCGTAGTCCTGAAAGCGGGTTTCGATATAGGCGTAAACCGACAGCGCCTCAAAATCGTTGGGATTGGACGCGATCACGTTTCGAATTCTGTCGCGGGCGGCATCCAGGTTGCCTTCGAGGGCATCGACCCGGGCGAGGGTTACTGAGGTGTCCGCGGTCCTAGCCTGCGATAGGGATGTTTCCAAAGCTTTTCGGGCCTCCAATAACCGGCCCGCGCCGGCGAGCTGACGTCCGAGGAAGGCGTACCGCATCGCGGGGGCCAGATTGGCGTTGTAGGAGATGGCCGTGGGAGGGGTCCGGGGCTCGTCCTTGCGGTTGCGGACCATGTAAGCCATCGCTTTGGATTCGTTCCCGGCGACCGCCTCCAAGCGGTATTCGCCCGGTGCCAGGGTGGAGGGCAATTCGACAACGGCGATTTCCTTGGAGTCCGTACTGGTCCGCCAGACGACCTGGCTGCCCTTGCGGAGCATCCAAGCGACTTTGCCGGGTTGGCCAAGCGCGACCAGTCCGTACCGGCCGTCGGAATCCAGGTCGTAGTGCCGGCCTTCGAAGACAAACGGGCTGCGGGTGGAGTCGGGCAAGGTGTCCGCACGGACGATTTCGCCCATGGCGGGGCGCTCGGCGATCTCCAGCGGAAATATCGAACTGGCACCGTCGGCGGTGAACACAACCTGGTAACGACCGGGCAGCAGATCGACACGGTGGCTGTATTCCACTGACTTCGCGGTTCCAAGACCCAGCACGACCTTGTTTTGAACCAGCGGGAGATCCCCGTCGAGGATTTCCATGCGAATTTCGTTGGCGGCGGATGCGCGGAACCGCAGGTCCACCTGGCGTCCGCCGAACGGCGACGGGGTAACCACGGTGTCCATCTGGGCGCGGGTCGCGAGCAGGCGAGCCGTCACCTTGGTCTTGAGGCTGCGCAACAACAGCGTCTCGGGCGACGCGACCATTGCCAGAATCTCCTGGTTTCCCGTGCCCTTGATTCCCGATGC
Organism: uncultured Acidobacteriia bacterium; assembly: GCA_903893525.1. GTDB lineage: Bacteria > Acidobacteriota > Terriglobia > Bryobacterales > Bryobacteraceae > BOG-234. The sequence continues at coordinate 1,512 of CAITMP010000586.1, forward strand.
CACCCCGGCGGAAGCCGTGATCACCTCGTCCTCTCCGGGACCGGTTTTCAGGACGCGCCGCACGTCCGATTCCTTCAAACTCTCATTCGGTCCGAACGCATGCACGGTTGCCGATTGCGGAACAAGAAGGGCTCGGATGGTATCGACTTCGGGCGAGTAGAGTTTCGGCAGGCCCATGCTGTTGGGGCGGAAAAACAAAAGGCGCAGTTCGGACAGAATCACGCCCGGAACAGCGTCGTAGTACCAAATTTCCAAGGGGACAAAGGTTCTCGATGATGGAAGGCGGGTGACGCGGGTGGGGCTTCCGAGTGCCAGGTAAACTCGACCGGGGTCGGTGTTTGCACCCGACCCTGTCTTCCCCGCCCCCCACATGGAATCCACGTGATCGAGGCGGCGGTAATACTCCTCGGGCGATATCGTTCTGGTCGCCCAGAAGTCGTCCTCAAATTTCCGGCGGTCGTCGACGGGAAGGGCAAGATAGGTCTTCCGCTCCGCAGATGTGAGGATCGGAGATACCTTGTCCATCCATGCCGGCGGCGATGGTGCCCCCGCCAGCGCGAGGGCACCTGCCAGACAAAACAAGCCCAGACGCATGCTAGAACTCAATCCGGCCTGCGAATTGGAGCATGCGGGCCGCAAAGGCCAAATCCGAGTTCTGGGTGGCCGCGCCATACGTTGCCAAGTTTACAACCGTCTGATAGCTGCCGAAGTTGGAGTGGTTCAGAAGATTGAAGGCCTCGAACATGGGCACAAACTTCACTTTATCCTTCAAGGTGAAGGTTTTGGAGAGGCGCATGTCGACCCGGGCAATCTTGTTACCCACCAGCGAGTCACGGGCTACCAGGTTGTATGCAACCCCGTTAATCGTCACAGGCTTGATATTCGCGGGTTTGCCATAGTAGGCCGAAGACGCGGTGAACAGGCGGTCCGTGACTCCTGTGGCGTTGAACGGATTCTGGTTGGCCGTGACTTGGAAGTTCTGGCCGGAACCGTAATGAAACGACCCGCTTAGGGAAATCCCGTATTTGAAGGAGTAGGACGCCGTGGTGGTCAGCGTGTTGTGCTGGTTGTCCGGCGAAACCGCCCATTCGTCCGCCAGATTGTACTGGTTGTTCGGGTAGTAGAAGGGGGTGGTGGTGGAGTCCTTCAGGTGCGCCAGCGTGTAGGCCGCCGAGGCCGAGAAGTTTTTGTTGAAGCGGTGTTGGACGCCGACGTGGAGACCGTTGTAGATGGAGCCGGCGGCCTTGGGCGTGGTGAAGTTCAAGATACCGGCAAAGGCCGGGTTGGGCCGTCCGCCGGTGCTGGGGTTCACGTTGTAACCGGTTGCCGGGTTGTAGAAAAGGTTGGCATCGGTCCGGAGCCAGTCGTGGTAGACGCGCCAGTGGACGAAGTCGGCGGAGAAGCTCCAGGTTTTGGTGATCTGGTGCTCGGCACCGATGCTGAGCTGGAGCGAGTAGGGAGTGTGGACATCGGGCGCGAGGGGCTGGATCGTCTGCGCGGTAACCGGAACCTTGCCGGAGAGGAACTGGTCCGCGGTAACGCTGCCGAACGGAGCCGACAGGTTGATCGGGTTGGCGGCGGTGCCGGTGACCGAGGGCGAGATGGTGGTCTGGCCGTTGAAGATCTGGTCGTCGATGGTCTGGTTGGCTTGGATATCGGCGTAGAAGAGCCCGGCACCGCCGCGGATGACGGTTTTGCGGTCGCCCTTGGGATCCCAGACAAAACCGAGGCGCGGTTGGAACAGGAGATTGTCGTTGTAGTGCGGGGTCTGGACACCACTCTTGAGGGTGAGATTCGGATTGAAGATGCCGAGATCGTTGTCGTACCGGAGGCCGAGGTTCAGGGTGAGGCGGGGTGTGATCTTCCAGTCGTCCTGGAACCAGAAGGCGATGGCGTTAGTCGGCAGGCTGTAGATGTAGTTGCCGAAACCCTGCGTATAAGACGTTGCATAGGGGGCGAGCGCGGCGACATTCCACGTGGATGGATCGTCCCATTTGGGGAAGACGCTTGCCAAGTTCAACGAGCTGACTCCGGATGAGAACGAGAGCACCGTTCCCCGGACATTCTGTCCGAAGTTGCCGGAGTACTTGCTGTGGAGGTAGTCGAAGCCGATCCGCATGCTGTGGGTGCCCTTCAACACGAAGAGATCGTCGCGGTATTGGTATGTGTCCTGTCCCAGCTGCTGCGGATAGTTGTAGGGCGCACCGACGGTGATGGTCGGGAGCCGGTATTCGGGGCTGGTGATGAGCGGGTCGTTTTCCCAATCAAAATGGTTTAGGCCGACCTTGACATCGTTGACGATGGAGGGGTTTACGGTCCAGGTCCAAGTGCCGAGGGTGGCGTAGCTGGTCCGGGTGGAATCGGTGGCGCGCGTGGGAGAGGAGCTGCCGGTCACGTTGTTGAACGGAACATGCCAGGTGTAGCCGGTGGCGCGAACCGACAGGCGGTGCTTCTGGCTGATGGCCCAATCGGCGTGCAGGATGTAGCTGTCTGTCCGCAACTGGTTGGCAAAGGTGTTGACCTGGCCGCCGAAGCCGGTGGGCGAATTCACGATTGTGGTCGGTTGCCGTTCGCCCTCATAGGCGAAGAAAAAGAAGAGCTTGTCCTTCTTGACGGGACCGCCGAAGCTGCCGCCGAACTGCTGGTCGGAAAACGGGAGCACGCGGTGGGCAACGGAATCGGCTGCATTGAAGGCATCGTTGCGGAAATAGCCGTAAAGGCTGCCGTGGAAGGCATTGGTGCCGGACTTGGTCTGCACATTCACCTGCATGCGGGATGAGCGGCCGAGCGTGGCGTCGAACCGGTTGGTGATGATTTGGAACTGGTCGATGGCATCCTGGCTGTATTGGGGTTCGCCGAAACCATCGCTGGCCGAGTTCTGGGTGACCTGCTGGCCGTCGACATTGATCTGCATCTTGCCGCCGCCAGTGACGCCCATCGGCGAATTGGTAACGGTGTTGTTGGTGATGCCGGGGACCATCATGGCGAGCTGGAGGTAGTTGCGGCCGTTCACCGGCACGCGCGCCACTTCGGATGGACTGACGTCGCCCGCGACGGTCGACGATGTGGTGTCAATTGCGGCGGCCTCGGCCAGAACGGCTACCGAGGAACTGGCAGTGGCAAGCTGCATCGTCACATCGACGGCCGCAACCTGGCCGACAAGCACGGAAAGCGTGCGTTCAGCGGGCGCAAATCCGGGGGCTTCAAACCGGAGCAGGTACGAGCCAGCCCGGAGCGTGGGGAACTGGTAGGTCCCGGCAGCGCTGGTGACGGTCTGCAGTTTGGTGCCGTCCTCCCCTTTCAAGGTGACCACGCCATTCGCCAAAGTGGCGCTGGAGGGGTCTGTCAATCTTCCACCGATACCGGTCTGCTGGGCCAATGCCGCAGACGCCAGCGCCAATAGGAGCGCCGCCGTTTTCTTGAACATTTTCGATTCTCCTCGTTCGATTGTCTTTGGATTTACTTGCCGGCGACTTGAACAAGCGTCTTGTAGATGAGGTCGGTGCCCTGTTGGAGGCTTTCAACACTCACGCGCTCGTCGTTGCCGTGCATCCGCGTAAGGTCTTCCGCGCTGATGGGATACGGATAGATCCCATAGACCGGAATGCCCCGGCTGCGCCATGCGGCTGCGTCGGTTCCGGCCTGGAAGAGGTACGTCGTAACGGGGACGTTCGGAAATACTGCGTTGGACTGCTGGACCAAGGCCCGGAACAGCTCGGAATCCTTGGTGGACGGCTTCATGCGACTGGCCGCCTTGATGTATTCGGCGTAGGCGGCAGGGTTGGTTCCGGCGGGCATGCCGCGGGAACCGGCGTTGGTGACGTCAACGCGGGGATCGTTGATGACGGCCTTCATCTCCGAGATGAGTTCGTCGGTGTTGGTGCCGGGTATGGTGCGGAAGTTGAGTGTGGCGTCGGCGGATCCCGGGATCACGTTGCCCCGGAAGCCGGCGTTCAGGAACACGGGCGCGATGGTGTTCCGCATGATGGCGTGGAGGAGCGGGTCCTTGCTGATCTCGCGGTCTGCGATCTTGACCTTTTCGGGGTCGGTGCCCTCCACCAAGTCATGGAAGTAGGTGGACATGGGCGGCTTGCTGGTCTTCTCCAAGGTGCTGAAGAATTCCTTGGTGCTGTCGATCAGCTTGGGTTGGGTGTCGTAGTCACCGATTTTCGACATCGCCTTGGCGAGGGTGAAGATGGCGTTGTCGGGACGGGGCATGGAGGAATGGGTCGAGGTGCCCTTGGCTGTGACCAGGAGGGACACGCCGGACTTGTCGGCGGTGGAGATACTGACATAGCGGACGCTGCCGTCGGGGTTCTTGATGATCCAGCCGCCTTCGTTGAGGGCGAATTCGCAGTCGATCTTGTCGAAGTGGTCTTTGGCTAGCCAAGTGGTGTTGTACTGGCCGCCCTCCTCGTCGACCTCGGCAAGGAAGATCACATCGCGGGAGAGCGGGACCTTGTTCTTGGCCAGGAGCATGGCGGCCTGGGCGAAGACGGCGAGGCCGCCCTTGAAATCAATGGCACCGCGTCCAAACACGTAGCCGTCCTTGATGACGCCTTCGAAGGGATCCACAGTCCACTTTTCACGCTCGACACCGACGACGTCTTCATGTGCGGCGAGCAGGATGGGCTTCTTGGAGCCATCGCCCTTCAGGCGTGCAATGAAGTGCGACTTCAGCGGGTCGGGGGTGGGGATGATGTCGATTTGGAAACCGAGGGGCTCGAATTTTGTTTTCAGCAGCGCAGCTAGTTTCGCCTCGTTGCCCGGAGGGTTCGAAGTGTTGACGCGGATGACTTCGGTGAGGAGCTTCGCGGTGTCGTTGACCGGCGTTTGGCCTTGGAGGCAGAAGGCAGTGGCAATAGCCGTTAGGAAGGCAAGCGCGGCGGCGGGTTTGAATGGCATCAGACAGACCTTTGGTGGTGGTGTCCGGAGCGTCCCGGCGGTCAGCACACCTGGCTGAGTGATGAACTAGAGTGTGACCTGGTTGGGGGGCAAAAGTCAAGGGCGGAGGAATTTTGCTGTCGGGACCACCACTTCTGAGGAACAAGCGGACGGATTGGCCGCGATCAGTTTCTCCCGCACCCGATGCCGTGCCACGCGCGGC
>CAITMP010000587.1 GCA_903893525.1 uncultured Acidobacteriia bacterium
GAACTACGACGATGTCGAATAGGTCAAGAAAACACTAGTCTTCTTGCTGCATGGTGACAACGGGGACTTCACCCGCCGACTCCACGACGTTCTCTACGATTCGTCAAGGAAGCTGCGCTACTTCGGCAAGTTCTGCGCCCTCGAACTCTACGGTACGGTCAAGCCCCACGAGTGCCCACCGCTCAACGGTCGAATAGCCAAAGCGCTCCGGTTCATCGGGTTCGACGTGCCGGGCGAGTAGAAAGGTTGACACGTCCGCATGGCCTACACGGCGTCGATATCGCTGGCTAAATCAGGTTGTCGAAGCTCGTCATTGTGCGTTTCGGTCGCAATGGGGTGCCGACCGACCTACCACTATAAACTTCGAGATGGGATGAACGAAGCGTGGTCAATTCACGGAGTAAGGGTGCCGGTCGAGTTGGTTCGGCTGGTCGGCTTGACGCCGGAACAGTTCGCAATCGAGGTAAGCCCCAGCGAGGAATTCTCGCCGGCGCATCCCAAGGAATGGCTGAAGTTCGTCCTGACCGAATTGTGCGAAAGATCGCGGTTCCATAGTGTGTTCCCGGAGATGAACATGGCCGAGGCGAAGCGGGTCTGGCTGGCCATGGAGGAGAACTTCTTTGGAAGGTACAGGATGTTCGTGCGCGTCTGGGCTGAGTGGTCCAGCAGCGGAATCTGGGCGCCGCCTTACCCGGGGTCCCGCGGGGTGGGCCCAATGCTCGACTATGCGGAGTTCGACCTGCCGCCCGACCTGGTTGCACGCTTCACCGCGTGGCAGGGCCAATATTGGGAAGCGCAGCCATGGATCGACGACGACACTTTCGACTACCCGGCGCACCACTTCGCTGGCGTTGAATTGGCGAAGGAACTGAAGAAGTGGGTCGGAGAGTCGGTCTACGTTGAGTGCGATGAGCTTCAGGAGTTGCTATGCGATGGCTCGACGGTGGACTGCAGACCGCGATTAGGGATCGCATCGGCGAACCCCGCCGAATCCTCGACCACCGCACCGGGAAGCATTACTTGAGTTCGAAAGCGGACGGGTTTTTGGCGTGCCAATGGCTCAGGCAGCGGTAAGCCGTTGAATCTGCTGGAACGCGATTTTCACTGCGGGCGGGGGACAGACTGCAAAAGTTCGAAACGTGTCCACGATGGGGAGCCAAATTTTCGATTCTCCAAGCTGCGGGGATCCTGTTCAATCTCAATTTGGGTGCGGCTAGAAATTTTCGCTGGTTTTGAGTCTTCTTGCGTCTACCCCAGCGTGGATTCGAGTCTTGGGTTCGAGTCGTTTGGGAACAAGGCGTTCGCGGGGCGAGCCGTCTGCGGGCCATCCAGCTTCCGGGTGGAGAGGGTGTCCAGAAAACTGTGTAAGCGTTCTCCGGGGGAAAATCGAGGAGAACGGCATGAGGACGAAGACGAAGGACACAACGGAAAGCGACGAGGCGTTGGACCGTCTGATGGGGAACGCCCGGACATTGCCGGCCAAACTCCTCCCGCTTCTGCTCGATCAATTCCATCAACTCTCAATGGCCTCCCATCCAGAGCCACCCATGGAGACCCAAGCGTTGCAAAGCTTCACCTCGTTGCTATTTCTCGCCGATGGCGAGGATGGTTTCAAGCCAAGGGGCCTGGGTTTCGCGGTCGACGATCCAGCTGCGGACCGAGGTGAATCCGGCGAGAGTGAGAAAAGCTCGGAGCTCCACCTCGGCAAAACCAAGCCAGGTGTCCGCGTATAGTTCGCGGGCCTGCTCGAATGTGTGTATTTTCAAATCCAGGACAACGATGCGCCCACCCGGTTTTAGAATCCGGTGAGCGCTCTTGACTGCGGCCTCGGGATGGGGGGCGTGGTGGAGGCTTTGGCTGAAAAAAGCGAGGTCGACTGAACCAGGCTCGATGGGGGGAGCTTCGAGATCCCCCAACCGGTATTCGATGTTGTTGATTCCATTCTCGGCGGCTAGGCGCGCACCAAATTCCACCATTTTGGCGGAATTGTCGACAGCGATGACCTTTTCGGCACGCTGGGCGAGGAGTTGGGAGAAGCTTCCCTCCCCGGCCCCGAGGTCGGCGACGACCATGGGTGGCATCAGTTGGAGGAGGGTTTCCGCCAAACCTTTCCAGGACCGGCCCGGAACGTAGTTCTTCCCGAACTTTCCGGCAAGTTCGTCAAAGTAGCCGCGAACCTTGTCACGGCGCTTTTCGAGGACAAGGTCGAGCGCGGCCGTATCGGAGGCCAGCTCCGGGATCTCACCCGTGGCTGCCCGCGCCGCGTCGAGAAGTCGGCGGTCCTTCAGCCGGTAGAGGCTGTTCTTGCCCAGCTTGCGGTCTTCCACCAGACCGGACTGTTTGAGGATGGCTAGATGAGTGGAAATTCGACTTTGGCCCATGGCAAGTATTTCTTGCAGCTCGGCAACACTGAGTTCCTCGCGTTCCAGCAGGAGGAGCAGGCGGAGGCGGCTGGGGTCGGCCATCGTACGGAGGCTTTTGATCATCGACACGGGCATGTGGTATCCGGTTGGGCGAAATGCTATGATATCAACATATCGGGATTCATTGATATAACAGGCAGCGCAACGAGCCTGAGCTTCCAAGGAGAAAGAAACGTGACCGATTACAAAGTCGCAGACATGGGCCTCGCCGATTGGGGCCGCAAAGAGATCACCATCGCCGAGAAGGAAATGCCCGGCTTGATGGCGATCCGGCAGAAATACGCGGCGACGAAGCCGCTGGCGGGTGTCCGGGTTTCCGGCTCCCTGCACATGACGATCCAGACGGCGGTGCTCATCGAGACCCTCGTGGATCTCGGCGCGAGCGTGCGCTGGGCCAGTTGCAACATCTTCTCGACGCAGGACCATGCGGCAGCGGCAATTGCCGCCGCTGGAATTCCGGTTTTCGCGTGGAAGGGCGAGTCGCTCGACGAGTATTGGTGGTGTACGGACCAGGCCCTGACCCATCCGGGCGGTCTTGGACCGGAGTTGATCGTCGATGACGGCGGCGACGCCACCCTGTTCATCCACAAGGGCTATGAGCTGGAGAACGGTGCCGACTGGGTCAACACCCCGTCCGGTAACAAGGAAGAACAGGTTATCAAGGACCTGCTGAAAAAAATCCACGCGGAGACCCCGGGTCGGTGGCATGAAGTGGTCAAGGCATGGCGGGGTGTCTCGGAAGAGACCACGACCGGTGTCCACCGCCTGTACAAGATGCAGGAAGCGGGCAGTCTGCTGATTCCGGCGATCAACGTGAACGATTCGGTGACCAAGTCGAAGTTTGACAACCTGTACGGTTGCCGTGAGTCACTCGCGGACGGCATCAAACGCGCCACCGACGTGATGGTTGCGGGCAAGGTGTGCGTGGTTTGCGGTTACGGCGACGTCGGCAAGGGCTCGGCACAGTCCCTGCGTGGTTTGGGTGCTCGTGTGATCATCACCGAAATCGACCCGATCAACGCTTTGCAAGCGGCGATGGAAGGCTATGAAGTCACGACGGTGGAGGAAACCCTCGGCCGCGGCGACATCTACGTGACGACGACCGGCAATGTTGGAGTGATCACGCTGGAACACATGCGGAAGATGAAGGACCAGGCGATCGTCTGCAACATCGGGCACTTCGACAGCGAAATCCAAGTGGACTTGCTGAACGAGTCCGAAGCAGTGCGCTTGGAAATCAAGCCGCAAGTGGACAAGTACACCTTCCCGAACGGCAATGCGATCTTCGTGTTGGCTGAAGGCCGCCTGGTCAACCTGGGCTGCGCCACTGGCCACCCAAGCTTCGTGATGTCGAACAGCTTCGCCAACCAGACGCTGGCACAGCTTGACCTGTGGGCCAACAAGGACACCTACAAGCCCGGCGTTTATGTGCTTTCGAAGAAGCTGGATGAGGAAGTTGCCCGGTTGCACCTTGAGAAGATCGGCGTGAAGCTGACGGTCTTGTCGGCGGAGCAGGCCGAATATATCGGCGTGCCGGTGGACGGCCCGTACAAGCCGGACCACTACCGGTACTAGGCAGAATCGGACGATTGGACGGGCGGCGGCGCGGGGGTCATGGCGATCCCCGCGCCGTTCCTCATTTCCGGGTGCTAGTTCTTTGGCTTGAAAAACCAGAGCCAGAAGTACTGCTCGCCGTCGTGGCGGAAATAGCGGGGTTCAAACCCGCAGGCGTGCGCCATGGCTGTGGCGCTTTCGTCTGTGAAATGGACGCCGAGCCATGTGTCTTCAGGGCTGTCGTCCATGACTGCACAACCTTGAACTTGAAACTTGAAAAGTCCGCCCGGCTTCAAGAACCGGAACACCTCGCGAACGTAGCTGTGTATGACCGCGGCACTCGGGATGTGCTGGAAAACGATGTAGGAAAAAGCAAAATCGACTTTCCCTTCCGGGAGGAGTCCGTCGAGAACCTGGAGGTCGGCACCATTGTTCTGGAAGACGTTTGCGTTGGGGAAGGCGCGGAGAGACTCCTTTGCCCGTTCGATCATTTCGCCGCTGATGTCAACGGCATAGACCGTACCGAAATTCTCGGCGAGGGCCCGGGTCAGCCGCCCGGAGCCGCAGCCGATTTCGAGCACTGTCATGGCCTTTGGCTCCATCCCCTGGGCGACGTTGCCCATATCGGTCAGGACTTCGTGATAAATGTTTTCGCGTCCCGATTGGAAGTACGCCTCGTCGGCCCACTCGGTGTTGGCGGTTGCAATGTAGTAGCGGGCGTTCTCCCGGGCACGTTCGTCCCATTCGGTCCGCATCTTATCCAGGAGGGTTTCGTTCACCGCTGGTTGCGTGGGCGTGTCGGTAGTTTGCACTTCGGTTGTGGCCATCTGCTATTATTCTAAATGTTGGTTGCAAGTGGGCGGATAGCTCAGTTGGGAGAGCACCGCGTTCGCATCGCGGGGGTCGAGGGTTCGAATCCCTTTCCGTCCACCAATCCACTAGCAACCAATCCCTACCACCCGTTGGCCCCCACAACACACTCGCTTGAGTGAATTCCTTTGGCCTGAAGGCTTTCAGCCAGTTTTTCGAGGGCTGACTTGTGGATTTGCGAGACACGGCTTTCGTTGATGCCCAGCGTTTCTCCAATTTCCCTCATGGTCTTTCCTTGCACGTAATAGAGTTGCACCACGGCTTGGTAGCGGGCGGGAAGCGGCTTGATTGCCGCCGACAGTACCGAGCGGAGTTCGCGCTTTCCAGTAAGTACGTCGGGGTTGAGGTCTGCGGCTGCCGGATACTCGGGGGTGTTCTGGTTGTCGCTCTCGGGTGCACGACTTGATGCCGAGAGCAAACCGACCATTCTGAGCTCCACTGCAACTTGACGCCAACGGTCCACATCCATCCCCATCCTGTCTGCAATTTCGGCTTCGGTCGGAGTCCTTTCCGTAGTGGAGGCCAATTCACGGGTGATCTCCTCCAAACGCTTGTGGCGCTTCCGAAGGTCGCGGGAAGCCCAATCCATGTCGCGGAGGCTGTCGAGAATGGCACCTTTGATGCGGTGCTTGGCATAGCTCTGAAAGCTCACCTGCTTGTTGTCGTCGTACTTCAGCGCGGCGTCAAAAAGTCCGATAATGCCGGCGTGGATAAGGTCGTCCAAGTCGACATGGACCGGCAGATTCTCGGCTACGCGGACGGCAATGGCACGGACCAATGGCTGGTGTTGAAGAACAAGCCGGTCCCGGTCCCCAGCAGTGTTTGTAGTTGCGGCAGCAGTTGCGGAATGCATTGTGATCTCCTGTGCCGACAAGAAATGCACGCCCAGCGCCAAAGCGCCGAAGAACCACAACCAATTGATTGCAGACAACTTGCACGAAAAGCAGAAAACCGAAACGGACCTTTCGTACCATTTTGGAATCCTGAAACGGGACCCGTGGTTCAATTTGGGATTTGGGCTGGGGTAAAGCTACTATTCGGCGGATGGGTTGGCAGCCTTGTAGGCAATCAGGGTCTTGGCGGCCAAGCCGGCGAGCACGATGAATGTACCGGTTCTGACATTGCCGGTCAAACCAATCGCCGCAACAACAGCCAGGAGGGCATAGGCTGCGATCGCGACCGAGAGTCTCTTGCTGGTAATAAAGGGATCGCGTGCCACGTCCAATTGTACGACCGGCAACCCGGACTAGGGGCGGACGACCATCACAGAGCTCCAGGCTGAATTGCCCTTGGGGTCCCACGCGCGGATGATCACGGCGTTGGTCCCATGCAATAAGGGAATTCCCGAGGCAACCCAGGTTCCCGTCCCGGACGCAGTTCCAGTCGCTCCCGCTGCAGTCTGCCAGGTAACTTTGGCGATTCCATTGGACGCGGAGGCCTTCCCGGACATGGTCGCGGAGGACGCATTGACGGTGACCACGGAAACCGAAGGAGATGTAATCAAGACTGACACAGTGGAGCTGACCGATGGGGAGGTCGGGGCCGAAAACACAATCACAGCAGTCTGGGTGGCTGCCTGACCGCCGGAATCAAAGGTGGTCACACTGATGTTGTTCGCGCCGGAAACGAGTGGGATCACACCGGTGGCCCAAGACGCGGATGCGGACCCCGTCAATTTCACCACGGCGGTGCCACTAAAACCATGATCGGTTTGCCACTGGACGGAATAGGAGGCCTTTCCTCCCTGGATGGAACCCGTGACGGAGGTCTGGGCTATCGAGGTAATAGCGGTCTGCGTGTCAAAGGCAATCCGGAGGACTGGCGTGGCGGGTGACGTGGAAGGAACGGAGGCTGGAGTGGTGGGGGATGTCGTAATCGGAGCGACCGCGGTGGGCGGACCATAGAGACTCTGGACAGCCCCGATGTCGTTTGGGGAGAGATTCATGAAGCTGCGGTAGTACGGATACATGACATCCCCAGCCTTGTCGGAATGGGCAAGTCCCAACGCGTGCCCGACTTCGTGCAGGACAACACTGTAAATATCGACATCGAGGCCAACATGCCAGTTTTCATCCGCATCCAAGTGCATGTCCCCCGCGATGGGTTCCGCGTTGATTGGCACGGGATAGTAGGTGTGGGCCAGAATGCCGCCGGGTCCATCAAATGGGTAGGGATCACCATGGGACCCGCTTACAAAGCGGACAGCGATGGTCCGAGGACTGGAGGTTCCAACGGCAGGCTGAAAGATGATGTTGCTGTATTTGGCCCACTCGGCAAAGGCCCTAAGAACTTCGGATTGGACCGTAGCAAGAGCCACCTTGGGCGTGATCGAACCAAAGGAGTAACCGAGATGGAGGGAGTTGTCAGACTCGAGACTCCAGCCATGCACGATATTTGCGTACTGCGGCAATGTACCTGCCGCACCGACCATGCCCGCACACGGCATCAAACCAGTATTGGAACTGCTGTCCATCAAGGCCTCGTCAGCAGGAAAAATGTAGGCAACTTCATCCAGCTGTGCCAAGGACTGGAGATCCCTGGGCAATGCAACAACAAGCGCGTGGTTCTCCAACAGGATTCCGGAGCGACGCAGTGGAATTCCAAGTGCGCGGGACAACGAGTCCTGACGGTCTCGGGCAACGTCAGAGTGAAACTCAACAACGGCAGAGACAACTTCGGCAGGTGCGGCGGCCAGCAATGGGCTGATCTTGTCGTCGGGCTCCAAGGGGCCGGACCAGACCACACCGGATCGAGGTCCCGTTGGTTCCGGTGTTCCCGGCGGCAAAGATGTGACGACCGCGTTGTCAGCCAGCGAGGCCACAATTGTGAATCCATCCTTGAGAAGCGATTCCAAATCTTCCAGTTCCGGGGAGTGGTCGAACTGAACGATTCGGTGGGCGGGCAAAGGCGCAAGTTGACTAGCAACATTCTGCAGAGGACGGAGTGTTCGAGTCTTGAAATGGACCTCCTGCGCCGACAGAGCAGCCGAAAAAACAATTGTGCCGAACAGCGCCGCGCGCCTGAACATGCAGATCCATCGGCGAAATCGGAGGGGAACTCCATACCCCCATCGATAATTTGAGTATGACCCGCACCGAGGAAGCCTACGCTGCCCTGAGACCCACGCCCACGGCACTGACAGTCGCAGGTTCCGACCCCAGCGGCGGTGCGGGAATTCAGGCCGACTTGAAAACGTTCCATCAGTTTGGCGTGTACGGAACATCTGCCATTACACTGATTACCGTTCAAAACACAAGGCGTGTCTCGCGGGTGGAACTACTCTCACCCGATTTGGTGCGGGAGCAGATCCAGAGCGTGTTCGAGGACATTCCCCCCAGAGCCGTCAAAACGGGGGCGCTGGGATCGGCGGAGATCATTGAGGTTGTTTCGACTGCACTAGAGGAACTTGGACGCGGTTGCGCGCTGGTGGTGGATCCGGTGATGGTCAGCAAGCATGGCGCTGCGCTAATTGCGGCAGACGCCCAATCAGTGCTCCGCAAGCGGCTGTTGCCCTTGGCGACCTTGCTGACGCCGAATTTGCCGGAGGCCGAAGAATTGACCGGGCTGAGAGTGAATAGTCTGGAGGGTATGCGTGAAGCAGCCCTGCGGATAGGGGAGTTGGGCTGCCGGGCCGTCCTGGTAAAGGGGGGACACCTGCCCGATGGAGCCGGTGCGATTGATCTATTGCTGGATTGTGGGCAATTCCATGAGTTCCCAAGCGAGCGGATCGACACACGCCACACGCACGGCACCGGATGCACCTATTCAGCGGCTATCACCGCACTTTTGGCAATGGGAATGAACATCCCCGACGCTGTCGGCAGAGCGAAGAGCTTCGTGTTCCGTGCGATTCAGACGGCCCCGGGACTTGGTGCGGGCTCCGGCCCGGTCAACCATTGGGCTGGATTCGAGGAACCGCTATAATTGAGATTCCGCCATGACCAGGGTCCAGAAGCGTTTCAAGCTACAACAAGTGCTCGATGAGGCACTCATGCAGAACATCGCAGATGCGCATGCCATTTACGGGATCGAAAAAATCACACTTTCGCCGTCGAGGGACGGGGTCGTCGTGGAGTTCGACGCATCTCGGCTGAGACTTGCAAATGTTGAATCAGTGCTCCAAGGCGCGGGAATTCCCGTGACCGAGGTTTCGGCCTAGTACCGGGCCGGAGATTGAATCCGGCCCGGTAACGAGCCTCGATACAACTAGCCCCTCAGCAGCGATAGAACTGCCTGTGGAGCGGAATTGGCTTGTGCCAACGCGGCCAAGGACGCCTGTTGCAAAACCTGCGCCTTGGTCAGGTTCGCCGCCTGTGCCGCCACATCCGCGTCGCGGATGCCAGCTTGGGCTGCGGAGTAGTTGGTGATCTGGGACTGGGCAAGGTTGACTGCGTAGTTGAGTTTGTTCTCGCCCGCGCCGACCTTGCCTTGTACCAGCCCCAGGTTTGAGACTGCCGTTTGAAGCGCCGTGAGCGCTGCCAGCGCATTGCCGGTGTTGGACGCCGTGTTGGACGCCGCAGTCACCGTTTGTGCGCCAACCGTGCCGAATACGCTGCCGGTGCCGCCACCGCTACCGGCGGTGAATGCAGTTTCGTTCACGCTGAAAGTGTCGGTACTCTGCAGCGAGATATCCGTACCATTGGCAGCTTTGACCGCCGAAATGCCGGACCCGGAAAGCGCAGTGTTGATAGTTGTCAACGCCGCGGTGAGGGAACCGGCATTGGTGGTATCCAACGACACAGTGTGCGCGCCCGAGCCGTTCTGCACCACGAATGTTTCCGACGCTCCTGAACCGCCGCCAGCTGCAAATGAAGCAAACGTACCACTGCCGATGGAGTAGTTGGCTCCATTGACGGCAGTGCCTGCACCGGAAATGCTATTGCCACCGGAGGCCGCCGCCGCGCTGACGGTAAAGGCCGTAGCACCGCCGAATTCCAAGGTACCGCTGCTGGAAATCGCGGCAGTGATGCCGTAGGCCTGCAGGGAGGTGTTCAGGTTCGAGATGACCTGGCTCCCGCTCAGGCCCGCACTTCCCCCAGCAACCGTGGCTGTGATGTCCTGGTTGCCGGTCCCCGTATTCACGTGGAAGGTGAATGATTGCGTATTGGATGACGCAAGAAACGACACTGCGGAATCGTCCAGCCGAACAGTATTGCCGCTGATCAGAGTGCCGCCGCCCGCCACGCTGGTTGTCGCAATTCCCAACGCCGTCGAATCGACGGCACTATTTGCGCCGCTAAGGTCGACGGAGACCTGGGCGTTGGCTGCGTTGCTGCCGCCGCCAACATAGGTGACAAGATTGGTGTTGTAGGTGCCGCCAGTGTTCAACTTTACGTTGGACGCCTGGCGGTTGATTTCGGTCAACAGCCCTTGGTATTCCGTGTTGAGTGTCCCGCGATCGCCGGTAAATGTGGCCGACGCGGACTCGGTTGCGAGCGTACGGAGACGATCCAGAATCGTGGAGATGTTGCTGATGCCGCCATCGACGATTTGGAGCGCAGCCACACCGTTCTGTCCATTGAGCACGCCTTGGCTCAACTCCGCCGTGTCACCACGGTACTTGTTTGCAACCGCCAAGCCGGCGGCATCGTCAGCCGATGAATTGATCCGATAACCCGACGACAGCTGCTGAATGGTGTCCCGCTGAAAATTCCCGTTCACCCGGATGTTGTTCTGCGCTACGAGCGAGGCAACATTGGTTTGGATTGATAACGACATGTTTCGTCCTCTTGCATCCTTGGCATCGATACATACCCGTCGTCATGCCGGGCTGCCGGTTCTCGCGGATTCCACGATACCGGACGTATCCTTCACTAGCTCTATCGGCCAAGAGCGCGCGAAGCATTAGCTCAAATCGACAAAAATTTGGCACTTGCCAGATTTTCGGCGTTTCGACGGCACCTGCCAAGCTAGAGGGACGGCTGAGGCGGCTTCACCGGATCCCATGCGACTGAACCACGGCGTTTCGTTGCCCTGCGGTACAACTTGCCGTCCTGCGAAACATACAGCCAATCGCGGTCGGGACCACCGAACGCCACATGGCTGGCGATACCGCCACGCGACTCGTATTTTGGAGGATTCAAGATCATGTCCATCCTTCCGCTGGCACTTTCAAGCTCGATACCAAGCACAGTTCCCCGGTACATATTCCCCGAATTGTCGATCGCAATCTGCATCACGGTATCCAGAGTGGTCTGGGGCGAAGTTTCCGAGCGGAAGAAGGGCGCGCCGTGATTCAGGGTGCCATCCGCAGCCACTTGAAACGACCAAGGTTCGCGCGTCCTGGCATCCACAACGTTCAAGAACGCCTGATCAGGCGTCAATGCCAGAGCCGTAGGGGATTCGATTCCGCCACCGTTGTAAACGGTCTTGCGCTGTCCCTTGGCGTCAATCAAAACAACCGACCTATGGACGGGGTCGGTGTAGTAGATGTTCCCGGTGTTGGTCAGGGCAAGATCCAAGGCGTCGACATTTGTGGCCACAACCTTTTCCGCCCCGTCCGGCCCCCAGGAAACGATTCTCCGGCCTGCGGACTGGATCGCATAGATACGGCCGTCGGCACCACCTCGCAAATTCTTGGCGCCGCCCGCGTTCGGCTTGAAAATAACCGGTTTGCCGTCACTACCGATCCGATACACCTTGTTGGCTTTCGAATCGACGAAGAACACGTCTCCGGCCTTGCTGACTGCGATGCTGCCAGCACCTGCGTAGTCGCCGGCCACCAACTCCCATGGCTTGTCCGGGGAAACCACGTTGTAGGCTGGTTGGCGGTACATTGGTCCCCGTCCGGGACCACGCCCCGCACCAGTGGCTCCAGCGGGCGCACCCGCACGTCCGGGAGGCGGAGGCACCAATTCCGGCGCATTCTGCGCGATCGGGGCAGGATAGCCGCGCCACAACCACCGCATGATGTCCGGCATCACCTCCGAGGCCTTGCGGGTGCTGTGGGCCTCGCCCTCGTAATACTCAAACTTGTGGTCGTACCCCGCAAAATTCATCGCGGCGTTCATGTTCTGGTTCTGCAACGGCCAATTGCCGGCATAGCTGTCGATATCCGCACTGCCGTCCTGAAGGAATATCCGTAACGGCTTGGGCTCGGTCTTGCGGATCCAAAATGGCACTTGGTTGGCACCACGCATGTCGACAAAAGTTCCAATCAGGTAGAGAACGCGGTGGAAGACATCGGGACGGTACCATGCGGCCATAAAGGCACCTACCGCGCCCGTGCTGGTCCCGGCGATGGCGTGGTCATCGGGATTCGCGGATAGATTGACGGTCTTGCCCACGGCCGGGAGAAGCTCCTCTACCAGGAACCGCGCGAAATCGGGCCGGACATCGTCGTACTCCCAATCCCGGCTGAAGCGGGAGAGCTGTTTTTCGGGATCGGCGGGGGCGAGGACCCCGGGATTCACAAAGATGGCGGCCATCGGAGGCAGTTCCCCTTTGGCGATGAGATTGTCCAGGATTACCGGAATGCGCATCCCGTTGCCAGCGTAGCCGCCGCCATCGAGAAAGACCATGTAGGGAGCGGGCTTGGCAGGATCCACTTTCGCGGAGACATAAACCTGGTAATCGTGGGGAACACCGGGATAGACTTTTCCGGGCGGGAGAACGGCCTTGGTCAATGTGCCTTTGGGGACGTTGGGCTGCACCGATGAGTCGGGGCCGAAGTTGGCCTGTGGGGGCTGGGCAAGAACCGGGATGGCGGCGAAACAAAGAAGTAGGGCGGATGTCAGGGAGAACTTGGGCACATGGGGATTCTATCGCACTGGGGGGATGTTGGCGGAAGCCAGTGGGGGTCGAACCCACCCGCGATACTAGGTAACGCACGCCGGGTTTGAAGTCCGGGCCCGGCACCGGCCGGGATTGGCTTCCGCGAGGCAAAACGAAACGGCATTTCTGACCGCTCGCGCCATTGTAGCAGCGAATGGCACCGGTGTACGCGAGCTATCGGAAGATCCGTTTCGGAGGCGGCCGGAGCATGAGAAGAATCTTATAGACCGCCAATCCGTAGTACTCGCGCAGGGCTGTTTCCGTGTTGTCGACGCCGCTACCGATAGGCACGAAGTCGATTGGGCCATGCGAAGGATTCAGCAAGTCGCGGGGGTCGGTTGCAAATGGAACCATATCGATTCCGTATGCCCGGAACAGCAGCATCGCACGGGGCAGGTGGAAGGCATTGCTCACTACAATGGCCGTTCGGATGGACGGGACGGCGGCCACCGCTCCCGCCTCGTCGGCCGTGGTGGCGACAGGCCCGACTACGAGGATATCGCCCGCAGGCACCCCCAATTTCACCGCTTCCGACCTTAGGACGTCAACTTGGCTATTACCCTGTGCCGAGTTGGAGCCGGTCAGAACGAGAAACCTTGCTTTGCCAGCCAGTTTGAGATTCACGGCGGTAAGGAAGCGTCCGGATTCGGAACCCCATTGCACTCCGAACGGGGAAACGCCCCGCACGATGTAGCCACCCAGTACCACAACGGCGTCCGCATGGGGGCATTGCTCGAAAGTCAATTCCGGGTAGGCCCGCTGCAATGGATCGGCCAAACTATCCCCCACGATCGGCATGGCGGAAACCCAGAGGATCGCCACACCGAGGAATGCCAAGCCTCGACGCCTCGCAACCACACCCCAGACTACAAGCCATCCGCACAAACCCACGGGCAGCAGCAGGGACTCCACAAGTTTGCGGATCAGAAACAACACGGTTACTTACCGAAGGTTGTCTTGAGATTTTTGGCGATCTCGGCAGCCTGCTTGTCGAGGCCATCGGGATTGGGATTCTTGAGTGGACGGAAGTACCCGGACCATACGACTTGCCTCGTCTTGGCGTCGACTAGGAAAAATGTTCCGCGCCGGGCTGAGGACTGGAATGCGGGATGGACGGAATTTTCATTGGCCGCAGCCTTTGAATCATCCTTCTCGTCAACTGATTCGGCAGTCGGCAGGGGGATCAGTTGGTTTAGGCGGGCCTCGAAAGCCTCGCCGAGCCGGTCAGTCATCACAACTCCGGCCGCTTTGGGGTCGGCGACCACCGGCAGCACGTGCTCACGGGCCAAACGGCCGGCCAGGTACTGGTCCAAGCCCCCTGCCATCGGCAGAATATAAACATTGGAGGCTGCGGGAGACTGGGCAGAAACCAGCATGGCACCGACTAGGACAGCGAGGACGGGCGCGGTCAGCAATAACCTTTTCATTACAATCACAAGTGTACAGGTGAAGGGACCTAGCGTGAGTGCATCGCAAGTGGTTGCATCGGAATCGGGTGCGGGAAAAGTTACGGTCGTGATTCCGGTGCACAACCGTGCGGACTTGCTCGCCCGGCTTCTGCGGACGGTTACAGCCCAGACGGTACCCTTCGCCGGCGTTCTAGCGATGGACAACGGATCCACCGACGGGGCGGGAGATGTGGCACGCAATCTCGGCTGCACCGTGGTTCCGATGGGCGGCAACTTGGGCTTCGCACGCGCAGTGAACGCCGGATGGCGGATGGCGTCCACGGAATGGGTGGCGATTTTGAACAGCGATGTGGAACTGGACCGCCTGTGGCTGGAACGACTCCTGGAGGGGTTGGGTGCAGGAGTCGGATTCGCGACCGGCCTGATCCTGCAGCACGGGACATCCGACATTGTGGACGGCACCTACGATCTGGTCAGCCGTTCCGGCTGCGCGTGGCGGGCGGGGCACGGCCAACGAATTGGGATCTCCCGGAGCGCGGCACGAATTGGCATCGCCTCGGGAACAGCATGCCTTTTCCGACGTTCCGTTTTGGAACAGCTGGGCGGATTTGACGAACGGTACGGGTCGTACATGGAGGACGTCGACCTGGGGCTCCGGTGCGTTCGGACAGGAATCGGCGGAATCTATGTTCCGGCAGCGATCGCGTGGCACCGTGGCAGCGCAACCTTTGGCAGGTGGGACCCGAGGGTGGTGCGGTTGATCTCCCGCAACCAAACAATGCTGGTGGCACGGCTTTATGATCGAGAGCTAGTACGTGACTGTCTATGGCAGATTTTCGTAGGCCAAATACTCTGGGGCGCGGTCGCCCTACGGCATGGTGCCGGATTTGCTTGGTTCGCGGGAAAGTGGGAGGCTCTGAGGGACTTCCGGGTGGAGGGGACGAAATCCGAACGTCTGCGCAAATTCTTCGACGATTCGGAGATCGAGATAAGGAAAGATTCCCGGGATCCCTTTTGGCGCTGGTACTTCCGGCTGGCGGGACGAAGTTCCACGGGTGCACCTGCAAACACGCCCGCAGCAGAGCCCGCAATCACGAAAGATGCGGCGCATTGACCCATGGCCCGTGTCGCAATAGTCATTGTCACCTACAATTCGGGGAGTGAAATTGGGGGATGCCTGGACGCCTTGGCGAGCGTTGCCGACCTCGAAATTGTAGTGGTCGACAACGCCTCGATGGACGGGACCCGCGATCAAGTAGCCCAACGGGGAGTGGGGCTCATCGCCAATGCATATAATGCGGGTTTCGCAGGGGCGGTGAACCAGGGGGTGCTCGCGACCTCGGCCCCCATGATCCTGCTCCTGAACCCGGATGCCCACTATGTTTCGGGGTTGGAGCAGCTGATCGAAGTGTTCAACGACCCCTCGGCGGGTGCAGCCGGAGGAGTTCTAACTGGTCCGGACGGTCTTCCCCAAGCAGGCTTCATGGCCAGAAACCTCCCTTCGGCAACGGCCTTGATCTTGGAAGTTTTGGGGGTACACAGGCTATGGCCGGGCAACCCCGTCAATTGGCATTACCGTTGCAAGGGAATTTCACAGTTGACCGCGATCTCCAGTCCGATTCCCGTGGAACAGCCGGCAGGCGCGTTCCTGATGTTCCCCCGTGCGGCTTGGCGGCAGGTGGGTGGTTTCGACGAACGTTTCTGGCCGATCTGGTTCGAGGACGTGGATTTCTGTGCCCGGTTGAAGCTGGCGGGCAGGCGCGTCTGGCTGGTCCCGACTGCCTTTGCAAACCATAAAGGCGCTCATTCCATTGACACATTGCCCTCCAGTGCCAGACAACGATTTTGGTATGGTAGTCTTCTTGAGTATGCGGCGAAGTTCTACACGCCGTTGGAGTTCCGCGTTGTTTGCTTTGCCGTGTTTGCGGGATCCGCACTACGCGCCTTGGGGGGGCTACCGCGGCATGGATGGAGCATCTGGAGCGTGTTTGGCCCAGTCTGCAGCCTAGCCATCAGCCGGTTCCTGGGGAAGAAGTCGGGCGGGCCTGAAATTTTCAATGGATTGAATGGCGCAAGTGGATCGAATGGCGACGCGTGAAAATCATGAGTGGAGCAAACCGGCACATACATGTCCCGTAGCGACTTCGTCTCGGTAACGATCGTCACCTACAATAGCGGTCGCTTCATCAAGCGCTGCCTTGAATCGGTACTGGATCAAAAGTACCCGTTCAAGGAGATTATTGTTATTGATAACAACTCCACAGACGGCACAATAGATATCCTTGAGCCTTTCGAGGATCGATGCCGAATCGTGTACAACGAAGAAAACATTGGATTTGCCGCTGCCCAGAACCAAGCGATTGGACTTTCCGAGGCGGAATGGGTGTTGACCTTGAATCCCGATGTCCTGCTGTTGCCCGGTTTCATTGAAGCGCTGGTTACCGCTGGCAATTTGGACCCGAAGGTTGGCACGGTCTGCGGAAAACTCCTCACGATGACGGCAACCTTCGACTTCCCCGAAGAGCCCACCGTTGACTCGACCGGCATCTATTTCACGCCCAACCTGCGGCACTTGGACCGGGGCAGCCTCCAAGTTGACAACGGCCATTTCCGGAACTACGAGTACGTGTTTGGTGCCACTGCGGCCGCCGCGCTGTACCGTCGCGAGATGGTCGACGACATCCAAGTGTGGGGCGAATTTTTCGACGCTGACTTCTTTGTCTACCGCGAGGACGCCGACGTGGCGTGGCGCGCGCAGTTGATGGGCTGGAAGTGCCTGTACGCCCCGTACGCCAAGGGCTACCACGTTCGCAAGGCGCTACCGGGCAATCGTCGCGCGCTGCCAGCCGAAATCAACATGCACTCGGTGAAAAACCGATTCCTGTTGCGGATGAAAAACATCACGCCCGATCTGTACCGACACAACTTCCTGGCGATCACGATGCGGGATTTGGTGGTGATCGCGTGCTGCATCCTTTGGGAACACACGTCGTTGAAAGCATTCCCGTTTCTGATCAAGAACTGGAAGAACGTGATGGCGAAGAGGCGCGAGATCATGAGTCGCCAGCGCGTGGACGACGAATATATTTCGAGCTGGTTCTCGTTCGAGCCCGTCGCCAAGGCCGCTCCGAAGAAATTCGCGGCCGCCATGACGCGTTACAAGGCGGCACGCCGTTAGTCGGCGCAAGCAGACGGTGCGGATCGCAATCCTCGGCACTCGCGGAATTCCTGCAAACTACGGCGGCTTCGAGACGTTCGCGGAGGAACTTGCCACGCGGCTTGTCGCCCGTGGACACGAGGTGGTTGTCTATTGCCGCGAGAGGCATCCCGAGCCAAGGTATCGGGGTGTCGAACTGCAGTGGCTGCCAACAATCCGCCACAAATATCTCGACACGCTCTACCACACTGCGGTCTCGACACTGCATATGGCGTCGAGGATCGGTAGTGAAAGGGTCGATGTTGCCCTTTACTGCAACGCGGCCAATGCTCTGTTTACGGTGATCCCCCGATTGACGGGCATCCCGGTTGCGCTGAACGTCGATGGGATTGAGCGCAAGCGCAAGAAGTGGAACCGGGCGGCCAAGGCTTGGTACCGGATGTCGGAATACCTCTCGACGTTGCTGCCGAACAAATTCGTCACAGATGCCGAGGCCATCAAGACCTACTACCGGGAAGTTTACAACGCGGACTCCCTATTCATCCCCTATGGTGCCGATACCAACTTGGAGCCGACTGCGGGCGTCTTGAGGGAATTGGGCCTCGAACCGCACGGGTATTTTCTCTACGTCAGCAGAATGGAGCCGGAAAACCGCCCCTTGGAGGTTCGGCTAGCGTTTGAGGACTTGGACTGTAGCCAGAAGCTGGCATTGATCGGCGATGCGCCGTATGCACACGAGTACATCCGCAAGGTTCGCGATTCGCGGGA
>CAITMP010000588.1 GCA_903893525.1 uncultured Acidobacteriia bacterium
GGGAGGACGATTCATCACGTCGGCATCGGCCTCCTCCGCTTCAAAGATGAGGGAGCAAGACGGGTCGATGATCAACTCCAGGAAGACGATATGGACCGGAAACAGGAGCAACGGCCAATCGGCGAAGAAGACCGGGAGCATGGATAATCCCGCGATCGGGACGTGAACCGCGAACGTAAACGCGATGGCTTTCTTGATGTTGTCGTAAATCCGCCGCCCCAGCCGGATGGCCGCAACGATGGATGAGAAGTCGTCGTCAAGCAATACCAGGGATGCAGCCTCCCGCGCGACGTCCGTGCCGCGGCCACCCATCGCGATGCCGATGTGGGCGGCCTTGAGCGCCGGGGCGTCGTTGACACCGTCGCCGGTCATGGCAACGATCTCGTGGTTTGCCTTCAACGCTAGAACGAGCCTCAGCTTCTGTTCGGGAACGACGCGGGCAAAAACCTGCACGTCGTGGATCTTCTTGGCCAGTTCCTCGTCGGACATGCTCTCCAACTCGGGACCCGTAATGATCTTTTCAGGGTTTGCCAAGCCTGCCTGGTGGGCGATGCTTTGCGCGGTGGCGGGATAGTCCCCGGTGATCATGACAACCCGGATGCCCGCCGTCCGGCAGTCGGAAACTGCGGCTGGAACGGTATCGCGCAGCGGGTCCTCAAGGCCAACCAGCCCCGCAAACTCCAGCACGAGTTGGCTGTGCTCGCCGGGCAGGCTTGTTGCCGACATCCGGGCGCAACCCACCCCCAGCACCCTGAGTCCCTCCGCCGCAAGCACGGCTGCCTTGGATGCCACCTTCGCCCGCTTTTCGGGGGAGAGCCGACACAGCCCGGCGATAGCCTCGGGGGCCCCCTTCGAAGCCACGACGACCTCGTCGCCACCACCGGACCTCCAGGCTTGGGTTACGGCAAGCAACTGGTGCGTGAGGGGGTACTCGCGCAGCAGGGACCACTCGGGATGGAGGTGTTCCGTCTGCATCAGCATCCGGTCGCCAGCCGCTTGGATCGCCAATTCCATGGGGTCGAATGGGTCGCGCCGACTGGCCAGGATGGCATTCTCCAGTAACGAATGGAACTCCTCGGAGAGGTCGCCGCCGTCCGTGCCGATAGTGGCCGTACGGTCACCGATCGCCAACTTCTTGACCGTCATCTGGTTCCGGGTGAGCGTTCCGGTCTTATCCACGCACAAAACGGTTGCGGCTCCCAGCATCTCGATGGCTGGCATGCGGCGGGTGAGCACGTGGCTGCGCGAGATCCGCCACGCTCCCAGCGCCAGGAAGATCGTGAGAATTACCGGGAACTCTTCCGGGAGGATCGCCATGGCCATTGCGATTCCGGCTAGCAGTCCCTCTCTCCAGACCTGTGCCGTGCCTCCGCGCGTCATGGCATAGGCGACGACCACGATACCGCAGGCTGCCAAACCTGCGATGGCTAGCATCCGCACCAGCCGACCCGTCTCCTTCTGCAAAGACGTAGGCTCGTGCGGTATCTGGAGCAGGGCATTTCCGATCTTTCCCAGTTCGGTCTGCACGCCCGTGCTCACAACCTCCGCGATGCCCTGCCCCGTAGTCACCAACGTCCCTGAGAATACGGATGGCAGATCGTCGCCGCCCGGTCGTTCGAGCTCCTTCGCTTCCGCCGACGCGGTCTTCCGCACCGGGACCGACTCTCCGGTGAGTAGTGACTCGTCGATACTCAGGTTGATCGCCCGCCTCAGGACTGCGTCGGCTGGCACCCGATCTCCTTCGGAGAGGACGAGAATGTCACCCCGGGCAACATCCCTGCCAGCCACGCGGCGGCGAACGCCATCCCGAATCACCAAGGCGCGAGGGCTGGAAAGATCCCGAAGTGCGTCCAAGGCGCGCTCAGTCCGACGCTCCTGAATGATCGTGATCGCCATAACGACGAAAACGAACCCAAGAAGCATCAGTGCGTCACCAAGCGCGCCCATCACCAGATACAGCGTGCCGGCTGCCACCAACATCAGAAACATGGGTTCTCGGGCGACTTCGACCACGATCGCAAAGAGACCCCTCGCCTGCTGCGAGGCTATTTCGTTTGGCCCATCCGCCACTACCCGCTGGCGGGCATCATCCTCGCTGAGGCCAGCAAAACCCGCAAGGTCGAGACTGGTACTACCGGACTTGGTCGTATCCTCCGAGAGGTCGGTTTTCGGCATTCCTGTCTTTCGAGCACGCCAACGGCCAATTGAGGGCCAAGTGCAGTACACTGGCAGACAGTCCCATGCCGGAACCAACACTGCGCACCGTCCCCCAACTCCTCCAAAACGCCGCGCGCTTGCACGGGGAAAAGATGGCCCTGCGCCAGCCCCGCGGCAAGGAAGTCCTCACTTGGACGTGGAACCAGTATGTGGAAATTGTCGAGGAGATTGCCGCCGGGTTGCGGACCTTGGGCCTCGGGAACGGTGACCATATCCTGATCTGCTCCGAAACCCGTGTCGAGTTCTTTTTCGCCGACCAGGGAATTCTGATGAACGGCTCGGTTGCCGGAGCCCTCTATCCCAGCTACCCACCGGCCGAACTGCTGCGGATCATCGGCAATGCCGACGCCAAGGCCCTCTTCGTGGAGGACCCGAAAACCTACGCCAAGCTGAAGGATGCCCCCGTCGAGCACATCATTCTCATGACAGGAGAAGTGCCGGGCGTGCTTTCCGTGGCTGAGCTCCGGCGGCACGGCCGCTACAGTGCCGAAGTGCATCCCGACGACAACGCCATTCTGTACCTGACTTCCGGTGCCACCGGCGACCCGAAGATGGTCATGGTCAACCATTATTCGTTGGTCGAAAACATCAAGATGACGCCGGAAGTGGTCACGCTGACGCCGGACGACGTCACGGTGGCATTCCTGCCTTCGGCGCACATCGCCCAGCGGATGGTTTGCGAGTTGCTCCCCCTGCTGACGGCAACGCCAGTTTCCTTCGCCGAAAGCCTGGCAAAACTGCCGAACGAGCTGAAAACAGTGCGTCCGACCTTCTTCCTCGCTCCTCCACGGGTGTGGGAGCGGATTTACACCAGCATCCGCACCGAGGTGCAGAAGAAGCCCAAGGTGGCGCAGAGACTGTTCGCCGCTGCCCTTGGTCTGGGCTTGGGGGCGGCCAAGTACAAGCGGGCCGGGAAATCGGTCCCGATGTATATCCGTGTGCCGCTGGGTTGGGCCGACAAGGCGATTTTCAGCAAGATCCGCGAACGGTTTGGATCCCGGCTGCGGATTCCGGTCTCGGGTGCCGCACCCCTTGGGGCCGACCTGATGGAGTTCTACGATGCCATCGGGATGCCCCTTATCGAAGGATTCGGGCTGACTGAAGGCGGCGTCATCGTGATCAATCCGCTGGACGCCCCGCGCCCTGGGAGTATCGGGAAGGCCCTGAGTCCCGTGACCGTCAAGGTGGCCGACGATGGGGAACTGCTGTTCCAGAGTCCGAGTCTTTCCAAGGGATATTACAAGGATCCGGAGGCCACGGCCGAATTGTTCCGCGACGGATGGCTGCATACCGGTGACATCGGGACCATCGATGCCGAGGGCTTCATCTACATCACGGGCCGGAAGAAGGAGCTGATTGTCGCCTCGAACGGGAAAAAGATCTACCCCGCGCGGATCGAGGCCCTTTTCAAGTTCGAGCCCCTGATCAATCAAATTCTACTGGCAGGCGACCGTCTGCCGCATTTGGTGGCGCTGATTACGGTCCATCCCGCAGCGGCCGAAAAAATGACCGCCGAACAGGTGAATGCCGAAGTGCAGTCGATCGTTTCGAGGATCAACAAGCAGTTGGCTCCCTTCGAACAGGTGAAGCGGTTCAAGGTCCTGGATCGGGAATTTTCGATCGACCACGGCGAAGTGACGGCAACCATGA
>CAITMP010000589.1 GCA_903893525.1 uncultured Acidobacteriia bacterium
CGTAGTCCGAGCCGAGACCGGCCCAGCCCGCGCGCAGGCTGTATCTGCCGTCGAAAGATTGCTGGGATTCCTCGTGTTCCAATTTGCGTCCGAAATGCACGTCGGCGGTGGCCGAATTGGCCGAGTGTGCGTTTGTGGTTGGGTTTTCCGATTCCATCTGCTGGAAACTGAGGCCACCGGAGATGCTAAGGCCGCGGGCTACGGTTATTGTGACTTCCGGCGCAATGTTTCGGCGGGTGCGGTACAGATCCAGAACGGAACGGTCCGCAGCCGGCATCGCGGCCAAGGCAGCGCGGGTGGAATCGGTCCACTGTTCGTGGTAGCCCTCCACTTGGACCGCCACCTTTATTTTTTCGGAAAAGAATTTGCCGTTTTCGATCCGGGCTGAAAAGCCGGTGAATCGTTCCGTGGAGTCGTCGCCATTGCTGACCACGCCGAGCGAGAGCGAGTTGTTGCGGAACCGGGATGCCGCGTCGAGTTCCCCCGTCCAGCCTTGGCTGGAGTGGTAGAGGAATTTTGGCACCGAGACGTCGAAGGCGAGGGCCTTGTGGACGAATTCGAAGTTGAGCCGAATCCGATCGGGTTGGCTCCCCTTGGACAGGTGTTCGTTCACGGCGCGGAGATGGAGTTCGGAGCGGATTTGCGCGGCGAGTTCCTCCACCAGTGCCATATCGCACCGTTCCCCCACAAGTGAGTTCAGGCGTCTGCGCAGGTGGGAGGGAATACGAGCCTTGTCCACCTGCACGCCACCCACGGAAATGCTTTCGATGGTGTAGCGCTGGTTGACATTGGCTTCGGCCGCTTCACGGACGAAAGCTTGGCCCGCTTTCGCGGGCACAGTCCATACAGGGAGAATTGCTCCCGCGGAGAGAAGGGGGAGTGCGAGAAGAGCGCGTCTGGTGCGGGGAGCGACCGACATTGCAAATCCCTGTTGCACGCCGTATTCCGACGCGCAACCCATTGATAATAAAAGGCGGTCCAAGTCATCTGCCTGTGAATTGCACCCCACAGGTGTGCTTGCCTCCGCCGGACGTCGCGGGTCGGCTGCCAATAGTCGGAACGACTGGCCTCCGATACCCGCGTCTGCGATTGCTTAGAGTGCCTTCGCCAGCTCGGCTGCAAAAGCGCTCTTCGGTTCAGAGTCGCGCTTCTTGCCTCCACGGCGGTCGGGACGGTTGCGGTCAGCCGGACGCGCGCCACCCGGGCCGCCTGCGGGAGCGCCGCCAGGAGCGGATGCGGCGGTACCCGCCGGACCACCCTTGGGAGCCGCACCTTTGGAGGGCTGTGCCGGATTCGCGCGGAGGATTTTGTCCTCCAGCGGTGCGCGGTCGAAGCGGCGGATGATCGCCTGCATTTCGTCCGCGGTGGGAGCCTCGACAAACGCAAAGCCTTTCGACTCCTGCGTTTCGTGGTTCCGGATGACCTTAACGGAATCTGCGACTAGGTCCTCGGCTGCAAGCCATTGCTTGATGTCGTCGGCTGCGACCCATAGGGGTAGATTGCCCAAAAAGACGGTAAAGCTCATTCAGTTAACTGCGTTCGCTCCGTTGGTGTGGATTTTTGTGGTGGCCGTACAAGAGGGGAACTGCGTTCTTCTCGCCTACACGATACTAACAGACCGATTCGCGCGGCGCAATGTTACCGGGTTGGCTTCATTTTACCGGCACCATTTTTACCTGCTTGCGGCAAGGGCGACACCCTCCCGGTGGCGCAACTCCGGCCACCCATCCGCCGCGACGCGCTACACTGGTTCTTATCCCACACCAAGGAGAGTTTTGTTGGATTCTGCAATCCTCGCCCTGGAAGACGGCACGGTCTTCGAGGGTCGGAGTTTTGGTGCGCCCACCGAGCGCTCGGGCGAAGTAGTTTTCAATACCGCCATCACCGGCTATCAGGAGATCTTCACAGATCCCTCGTATACCGGTCAAATCGTCGTTCTCACCTACCCCCAGATCGGGAACTACGGCACCACCCCCCTGGACAACGAAGCCGCCAAGCCTTACATAGAAGGTCTTGCAGTGCGGGAGTTCTCCCGCATCACCAGCAATTGGCGCTCCGAGGAGCAGGCCCGGGATTTCCTCTCCGCCGCTGGGATTCCCGTTGTTTCCAACTTGGACACACGCTCCCTTGTTCGCCACATCCGTAGCATGGGCGCTATGCGGGGGGTTCTGTCGTCCATCGATTTGGATCCCGCCAGCTTGGTTGAAAAGGCGCGCATGTCCCCGTCGATGTCGGGACTCGACCTCGCTAGCCGGGTAACAACTCCCCACATTTACGATTGGACGAAGGGCGTCCTCCCCTGCTCGCCCTCCGAGCGTGTCAAGGCGGATGCAGCCCAGCGCTACCATGTTGTGGCGTACGATTTCGGTATCAAACAGAACATTCTAAGGCGCTTGGCACATGTTGGTTGCCGCGTCACGGTGGTTCCCGCGCTGACGTCTGCCGAGGACGTCCTGGCTCTCCGTCCAGACGGAGTGTTTCTCTCCAACGGCCCCGGCGATCCCGAGCCCCTCACCACCCAAATCGGCAACGTGCAGCGTTTGATCGGCAAGACGCCGGTTTTCGGCATCTGCCTCGGCCACCAGATTTTGGGCCTCGCGCTCGGCGGCAAGACCTACAAGATGAAGTTCGGCCACCGGGGTGCCAACCACCCCGTACTGAACCACCTCACCGGCCGCGTCGAGATCACGTCGCACAACCACGGTTTCGCCGTCGACCCCGATTCGCTTTCTGCCACCGACATCCAGCAGACCCACGTCAACCTCAACGACCAGACCTGCGAAGGGTTCCGCCACCGCAGCGAACCGGTCTTCTGCGTCCAGTACCACCCCGAATCGGCCCCGGGTCCCCACGATTCGCACTACCTCTTCGACGACTTCGTCCAACTGATGAACGACTTCAATCCGGCTTTGGCCCGCGAAAAGGCAGGTGCCCGCTAGATGCCACGCCGCAACGACCTCCACCGCATCATGATCATCGGGTCCGGCCCGATCGTCATCGGCCAGGCCTGCGAATTCGACTACTCCGGCACCCAGGCCACCCGAGCCCTACGCGCCGACGGCTACGAGGTGATTCTGGTCAACTCCAACCCGGCCACCATCATGACCGACCCGGAGTTGGCAGACCGCACCTACGTCGAGCCCCTCAACCGGAAATATCTTGAGGAAATCATCCTCAAGGAAAAGCCCGACGCTCTGCTCTCCACCGTCGGCGGTCAAACGGCGTTGAACTTGTCTTTGGAACTGGCCGAGTCCGGGTTTCTGGACCGCCACGGCGTGGAACTGATCGGTGCCAAGATTGACGCCATCAAAAAGGCCGAGGACCGCCTCCTTTTCAAGGACGCCATGCGCAAGATCGGGCTCGAGACCCCGGTCTCGAAGCTCGTCACCGATCTCGAAGGCGGATTGGCGTTCGCCGCCAAGCACGGGTATCCGGCGATTCTGCGCCCCAGCTTCACCATGGGCGGCTCCGGCGGCGGCATTGCCTACAACAGCGAGGACTTGGTCGCCATTCTGGAACGCGGCTTGGATCTCTCGCCGGTCAAGGAAGTTCTGATCGAGGAAAGCGCGCTCGGCTGGAAGGAATTCGAGCTCGAAGTCATCC
>CAITMP010000590.1 GCA_903893525.1 uncultured Acidobacteriia bacterium
AGCCATGTCGTTGTAGCGGATGAGGCCGCCGTTCTTTTCGGAGAAATCGGCAATCTGCTTGGCGATGGGGCCCCGGTAGAAATAATTGCGGACCGCTTCGATCTTGGCCACGCGGTTGCCGTGGGCCTTCTTTTCCGCTGCGGCCAGTAATTCCAGCGTGTGCGCGAGGGTGGGTTCCGCGAAGATCTCGCCGGGCGCGGGGACGTGGCCGTTGGGTTCGAAGAACTTGATCGAAACGGGCCACAGCTTCAGCAGCTTTTCGTTGTCCTTGATGTAGGAGGAGAGGATTTCGGGGGTCGGGAAGCCGCGCGTGTAGCTGAGCGCCGGGGCCACCACCTGCGCGAAGCTCATGGTGCCGTACTTTTCGAGCGCTAGCATCAAGCCGTCGAAAACACCCGGAATGGTGGCGGCGAGGATGCCGTTGGCCGGAATCGGGGGCATCGTCTCCTTGTCCTCCCAAGGCTCGGGCTTGCGGTTGCGGTAGAACTCGGGCGTCGCCAGCTTGGGGGCGGTGCCGACGCCGCTGATCACGACCACGGGCTGGTCCTTCATCTTGATGATCAGCGGCATTTCGCCGCCAATCCCGAAGTGGTCCAGCTCCGTCACCGAGGCCGCCAGTACGCCCGCAATGCCTGCGTCGACGGCATTGCCGCCCTTTTCCAGGATCTGGGAACCTGCGGCGACTTCGAGGCTGTTGCCCGCGCCCACCATGTATTGCGTTCCCCGGACTGCCGGAAACATGTGTGCCGGATTCTGGGCGATCAGGATTGCCGCAGCGCCCAGGATGGACAGCGCGGCAACGGTAACGAATTTGGTCGATGGAATTCTCAAGTGGTTCCCCCGCGTCCATTTTAGCGGGTCCGGCTTCCGCAGGATGTACTCCTGTTTAATGGTTAGAAGCCCATGCTCAGAATTGGTGCCGTCCGTTGGCGCGGCAAGTGTTCCAAACACCCTTCCTTCGACCCCACCGACGGGATGCCCGCGACTGCGGCCACCTGTGAACGGTGCGGCATGCTGAAGGACATCTGGGAGCACCACCGGAAAATGATGGACCTGATGAAACGGTTCACTCCGCCAAAGGAGCGCAAGCGGCCGCCCTCGGATGCGGACCGTCAAATCAGCCTTTTTGACGGATTTTGACCCTGGTGGGAGCAGCGTCGTTGCGGACGCGATAAACTGGCGTCCGTATGACAACCAGGCGCGATTTCAACCGCATCTCCCTCCAGGCCGCCGCTGCGGCCGTTGCCGCCCCTTCCGCACTTTTCGGAAAACCCAACTCCGTAGTGCGCGGCGTCGATATCGGCGCACAATCCTACAGTTTCCGCACGCTGCCGCTGGATGGCGCGATTGCGGCCATGTCCTCCATCGGCTTGGACGTGTGCGAGCTCTACCAGGGCCACGTGGAACCCTCCGGAATGAAGCGCGACGAGCTCCGCAAGTGGCGCGAAACCGCCGACTTGGCCGTCTTCCACGGCATCCGCGACAAGTTCAAGGCAGCCGGCGTGAAGCTCTACGCCTACAACTACAGCTTCCGGGAGGACTTCACGGATCTGGAAATCCAGCGCGGCTTTGATTTTGCGAAGGCGCTGGGCGTGAAGTACATCACGGCGTCGTCGACCGTCCCCATGGGCGAAAAGCTCTACCCGCACTGCGAAAAGAATGGCATCGTGGTGGCGTTCCATGGCCACTCCAGCACGAAGGCCGGCGAATTCGCCGCGCCCGAGAGCTTCGCCAAGGCCATGCAGGGCAGGGAGAAGTGGATCAAGATCAACCTGGACATCGGCCACTTCTGGGCCGCCGGTTTCGACCCGGTCGAGTTCCTGGAGAAGAACCACCAGAACATTGTCACCCTCCACATCAAGGACCGGAAGAAGCCGCAGGGCGACAACATGGTTTTCGGCGAGGGCGACACGCCCATCGGCCCCGTCTTGAAGCTGCTGCGGGACAAGAAGTACAAGATCCCGGCCAACATCGAGTACGAGTACAAGGGTGCTGGCACGCCGGAAGTCGAAGTCAGGAAATGCTTCGAATACTGCAAGAAGCAGCTGGAGAGCTAGCCGGATTATTTCGGCCCTTGTAATCACGCTTTCGCATTCCGCTGCCATGATGGGGCTGCGATGAAACTTTCCGCCAGGCTCGCAGCCCCCATCCTTTTCAGTGCATTCCTCACGGCCCAGTCCCCCCACCCGATTCCGGGAGGGTTCTCCCTGCCCAACGGTTGGCAAATTACGCCGGTCGGCAAGGCCGTCCACACCGAGGATTTGATCCTCAATCTGAGCGCCAGCAAAGACGGCAAGGTCGTCATCGCGCAGCACGGCGGTTTTAATCCGCACGGACTGGTGGTGATTGACGCTGCCACAGAGGAAGCCGTCCAACGCATTCCGCTGCGTTCCGCTTGGCTGGGCTTGGCGTGGTCCGGCGACGGGTCCAAGTTCTTCGTCTCCGGCGGCAACGCCCGCAGCCAGATCGCCCCGATCTACGTTTTCAACTACGCCAACGGCAGGTTGAGCGAAAAGCCCGCCGCCGAATGGACCGATTCGCTGCCCGCATCCGAGATCTATTGGAGCGGATTGGCAATGCATCCGAAAAAGGCACTGCTCTACGCTGCCAACCGTGGTGCCGATCCCGAGCGTGGCTCCATCGCGGTTTTCGACACTGCCACCGGCAAGGTAACCGGCCGGATTCCGGTGGATGTCAGCCCCTACGACCTGCAATTCAATGCCGACGGCTCCATCCTTTACGTCAGCAACTGGGGGAGCAATTCGATTTCGGTCATTGACACCGCCAAGTCCAAGGTCGTTGCCACGATGCCAACCGGGGGCAATCCCAACGACATGGAACTGGGGGCCGACGGTCGCCTGTACGTTTCCAACGGGAATGAAAACACCGTAACCGTCATCGACACGAAGAAACGGCAACCGATCGAGACCATCAACGTCGGGCCGACCGCCCGTGCGCCGCAGGGCTCCACGCCCAACGGGCTGGTGCTGGACCGCCGCAACAACATGCTCTTCGTGGCCAATGCCGACAACAATTCCGTGGCCGCCGTAAGTGTGAAGGAGCCGGGCAAGAGCGAGGTCCTCGGGTTCATCCCTGCGGGCTGGTATCCCAGCGCCTTGCACCTGACACCGCAAATGAAGCTCTACATCGCCAACAGCAAGGGCTTGGAACCGCACCCGACCCCGTTGGGACCGGATAGCCCGCAGCTAGGCATCGGACAGAAAGCCGAATCGGTCAAGGTGGTGCAGAAGGGAACGGTCAATATCGTTTCCGTCGCGAACCTGAAGTCCGAGATCAAGGGTTGGACCAAGAAGGTTTACGACAACATCCCGTACAAGGACGACTACCTGACGATGGCGCGCGCTCCGAAGGAGCCCAGCATCGTGCCGCAGGAAGTCGGCGCGGGTTCGCCCGTGAAACATGTGATCTACGTGATCAAGGAAAACCGGACGTACGACCAGCTGTTCGGCGATATCAAGAAGGGCAACGGCGATCCACGCCTCACCATTTTCGGCGAGCAGACTACGCCCAACCACCACGCGATCGCCAACGAGTGGGTGCTGCTGGACAACTTGTATTGCGACGGCGAGGTGAGCGTGGACGGGCACTCGTGGTCGAATTCGGCCATCGCGACTGACTACAACGAGAAAATGTGGCCTGCAGACTACGGCGGACACAGCAAGGCCACCACTTCCAACGCATACGTTCCCCAGGCCGGCCACCTTTGGGACTTGGCTGCGAAGAAGGGTCTGACCTACCGCAGCTACGGCGAATACGCCGCCCGTTCCAGCGACGGAACCACCATGCAGGCGGCGCGGGGTGTCGGCGGACTGTTGAACCATGTTTCGCCCAAGTTCAAGTTGCCCGGAATGCGCGACACCGACAATGTGCGCGTATTCTTCGAGGAACTCGACGGGTACGAAAAGAACTTTGACTCCAAGGATCCAACGAAGCGCTTGCCGAACCTCGTTGTGATGAGTCTGCCGGAGGACCATACCGCAGGCACCCGTCCCGGTGGCTACTCCCCGCGAGCCATGGTCGCCAACGCCGACCATGCCGTCGGCCAACTGGTGGAGCGCCTCTCGAAGAGCCCCTATTGGGCCGAAACCGCGATCTTCATGATCGAGGACGACGCCCAGGACTCCCCGGACCACGTGGATGCCCGCCGGACAGTCGGCCTCGTTGCCGGACCGTTCGTCAAGCGCGGCTTTGTGGACTCCACCTTGTACACGACTTCGGCGATGCTGCGGACCATCGAGTTGCTGCTAGGCCTGCCCCCGATGACGCAATATGACGCGGCCGCTATGCCCATGTACAACTCGTTCCGCCAAAGCCCCGACCCCCGCCCCTACACCGCGTTGGCTCCGAAAATCGATGTCAACGAGCGGAACACGGCGAAATCCGTCGGAGCTGCCGCGTCGCTGAAGATGGATTTCGACGACGTGGACCGGGCACCGATGTTCGCGCTCAACGAAATCATTTGGAAGAGCGTGAAGGGCGCTGATTCAAAAATGCCGCTGCCCGTCCACCGGTTCTGGTTCCAGAACCGGTAGTTGGACTACCAGCGGATCTTGGCCGGGAAGAACTCCGAAACCAACTCCTCGTAATAGGGGCGGAGTTCCTCCAGGCTCGGACGCGTGTCGGACTTGGAATACAAGTCGTACGGGTTGAACTTGCGGGTCCATTGCAGC
>CAITMP010000591.1 GCA_903893525.1 uncultured Acidobacteriia bacterium
CAGTGTCGCGTAGTCCCACAAGCGCACCCGGGCCGTGGACCCGTCGGCCTTCACGCAGTCGAGCGTGGCCCAGTCGATCCAGTTGTACTTGGGGGAATCGATCGGCTGCAATCCATCGCTGTAAATGAGGTCAAAGTTCAGTGAGAGCCCCGAGAAGTCGAAATCGGGCAAATATTTGATGGAGGGGTGCTCGTAGAAATTGTCCGCGTCATGCAGGACAACGACGGCGAAGTCGGCCGGGTCGCGGAATGTCCCGCTGACGGTGAAGCCTGTCGGCGAGGCGGAGTGGATCGCTGCGGCTGCGGCGAAACTGTCGAAACCCCGGAGGCTGATGGTCCGGTCCGGCTGGAGCTTTTGGATGCGTTCTGGCATGGGCTTTTGTCCGCACCGATTCTGCCAGAAGCAACGGTAAAAACGGACCGGGGCGAGCCCTTTCCGGGCAGTATTTTCAGCCTCAAATAGTTGATTTCATTACGCTTGTAGCCGGGAATATTATTTTCTCGCGAGCTGTGACCGGCTTGCGCGCCAGTCCAAATTGGAGGGATTGAACACAAAGCGGATTTCCCGGTGATACAATCGCGTGTCATTGCTTTTTCAGACCGGTTCAAACCGGTGGGGATCGAGTGTGCTGGATTTCATCGTCGTTCGCTCCGTATTCGCAGTCCTTTTTGTGGCTGCGACCGTCTACTTCCGCCCCGCACCCGTGGGGGCGCCGATGGCAACCGCAGTCGGCTGCGGTGCGGCCATTCTGGTCATGCTCTTCGAACGCCGCTTCGAGAGTATGACTTTGGGCCGTGTTATCGGCATGACGCTCGGCCTGCTCTCCGGCCTCCTCTGCTCCGCATTGACCATCTACGCCATTGCCCAAATCGGCACCCGCCCACTCGGAACCGACATCGGCGTAATCGGCTCCCTCGAAATCGTCACACTGCTGGTATTCGCGTACTGCGGAGCGGCGATTGGTGCCCATAAAGGCACCCTTCTGCGCTTGGACGCCTTCGGCATCTTCGGAGCCGAAACTGGTGCGCGGGAGGACCATAAGATCCTCGACACCAGTGTCATCATCGACGGACGCGTTGCAGACATCGCCGAAACCGGCTTTCTGGACGGTGTTGTCGTCATTCCCCAGTTCGTCCTGCACGAGTTGCAAATGGTGGCCGACTCCCAGGATTCCCTGAAACGCACCCGCGGGCGGCGCGGTCTGGACATCCTCCAGCGCATCCAGAAGATCCCCCGCATCCGCGTTCAGATTGTCGACGAGGATTTCCCCCGGATCCGCGAAGTGGACATGAAGCTGATCGAACTGGCCAGCCTGTACAAATGCCGGATCGTCACCAACGATTTCAATTTGAACAAGGTGGCGCACGTCCGGGGGGTAGAGGTACTCAACATAAACGAGCTCGCCAACGCCATGCGGCCGGTGGTGCTGCCGGGCGAAACCATGCGGGTTTTCATCCTCAAGGAGGGCAAGGAACACACCCAGGGTGTGGCCTATTTGGATGACGGTACCATGGTAGTGGTCGACAACGCGCGCCGAATGATCTCCAAGACGATCGATATCACCGTAACCAGCGTTCTGCAGACAACAGCCGGAAAGATGATTTTCGGCAAGTTTGACGAACGCGTGAATGGTGGCAGCCACCCCCATGGCAGTCAGCCCCAAACCAGCCAAACCAGTGGGGATCGTCGCCGCGAACAGGCCGCCGGAGAAGCGTGAACGTGAAATTAGCCGTCATTTTGCCCGCCGCCGGACTGGGCACCCGTATGTTGAAGGCAGCACCGCAAAAGGCAGCAGCGCCGAAAACGCTTCCCGCCGAAGGTTCCGGCGTGAGCCGCAAGCAGTTCATGCTCCTCGAAGGAGCCCCGATCCTTGTCCACACGGTGCGCAAATTCGTGGCTTCCCCGGTGGTCCACGACATTGTGGTGGCCGTCCGGGAAGAGGACATCGACTGGGTCCACGAAATGCTGGAACCGGAAACCCGCTCCCTGTTCGGATCCCTGAAAGTGGTGGCGGGCGGCAATTCGCGCCAGGAATCGGTGGAGAACGCCCTCAAGGCCCTCGATACCGACACGGATTTGGTGGCGGTACACGATGCTGTTCGACCGTTCATCGAACTCGACACCATCCGCAAAGTGGTTGAGGAAGCCCATTCGACGGGTGCCGCGATTGTGGGCATCGTACCCGTGGACACGGTGAAGCAGGTTTCCGGCGCACAGGCGGGCGGCGCGAAGGTTCGCTCGACAATTTCACGGGAACGCCTGGTGCTGGCTCAAACGCCGCAGGTGTTCCGTCCCGAGATCCTGCGCCGGGCCTATGACTTGGCACGTGTGGACAACTTTGTCGGCACCGACGAATCCAGCTTGGTCGAGCGACTGGACCAGGTCGAAATCAGTGTCGTCCTGGGCAGCGAACGGAATATCAAGATCACCCGCCCGGGCGACATGGACTTGGCCCGGCTGTTCTTTGAGCAAGAGGGCCGGAAATGAGCGATTTGAACGCCATCCGGATTGGGCAGGGGTGGGACTCCCACCGCATCGTTGCCGGACGGCCGCTGATTCTGGGCGGCATCGAGATTCCATCGGACTTCGGGCTGGAGGGTCATTCCGACGCCGACGTCATCTCGCACGCAATCACGGACGCCATCATCGGGGCCATCGCCGCCGGTGACATCGGCATGCATTTTCCCGATACCGACCCGCGCTGGAAAGGTGCCGGCAGCCTGCGTTTTCTGCAACATGCCTGCGATCTGGCAGCCGAGGCAGGGTACGAGGTCGGCAACGTGGATTCCACAATCATTCTGGAGCGCCCGAAGCTGAAGGACTACCGGTTGGCGATCCGGGAATCCCTTGCCGCCACCATCGGCATTCCGGTGGACCGGGTATCTGTGAAATTCAAGACAGCGGAGAAGGTAGGCCCGGTGGGCGAAGGCCGCTCCGCGGAATCCCAGGCGGTGGTATGTCTCGTGAAATCCTCCTCGCTTTCGTAGCTTGCGGGGTCGGCCTCGCTCAGGCCCCGGACCCAGTGCGCGAACTCGCAGCCAAGTTCGAAGGCAAAGTCGCGATCCACGCCAAGAATCTGGCCACAGGTGCGACCTACGACCTCGATGGCGGAACCCGCGTCAATACAGCCAGCACCATCAAGCTCCCGATTCTGATCGGCGTATTCACGGCGGTCCAAGAGGGAAGGGCCAAGTGGACCGATACATCGGAGCTGGGTCAGGCAAACAAGGTGGGCGGGTCCGGTGTGCTTTCGGAAATGTCGGACGGCACCAAAATCCCCCTTCGCGACTTGGTCCGCTACATGATGCTGTTGAGCGACAACTCGGCTACGAACATGGTGTTGGACCATGTGCCCGGGGATGACGTCAACAGGGTAATGGAAAAGCTGGGCATTCGGGAGACGAGGTCTCTGCGCAAGATCCTGCGCGGGTCGTCGCCGGAGGGTGTAAGCGTTGCGGGCCGTGATCCGGCCAACAAGGCCTTCGGGATCGGCGTGGCCACTCCGCGCGAAATGGTGGTGCTTCTCGAAAAGCTCCACAGGGGCGAGATTGTAAGCAAGGAAGCGTCCGCGGAGATCCTCGGCATCATGAAGAAACAGCAGTGGCGGGAAGGCCTGGCACGGCGCTTTTCGGAAGATGTTGCCGACAAACCCGGAGCCTTGGACCATTTGCGGAGCGACGTCGGAATTGTCTATTCCAAGGCCGGTCCGGTGGCCGTTGCGATTACCTGCTACGACATCCCCAAGGTGGACTGGTCGGCGGACAATTCCGGGTATATGTTCATCGCGGATGCGGCGAAGCTGATTGTGGAGAGGCTAACTCGGTAGGAATCAGGCTTCCAACGGATCCCAGACGGGGGGCAGATCCAGCACAAAGCCCTCTACCGGGCCTTCGCCCGCGATTGATGAAATGCCGAAGAGTGTTTCCGCCTCGACACCAGGCCTGTAGATTTCGACGCTACGAACTTCCGGATCGAGCAGCCATCCCAGCTGCGCCCCGTTATCGAGCCATTCCGTCATCTTCTCCCTAAGGACCCGGATCCGGTCCGACTGGGAACGCAGCTCAATCACGAAATTCGGACAGACGGGCCAATACCGGCTAAAAGTGGCACGGTCCAGTGCCTGGATGCGGTGTTTGAAGATCCAAGCCGCATCGGGGGAACGGCGTGCCGAGTTCGGCAACAGCCAGCCTGTGGACGAGTCGAAAGCAACTCCGCGCTTGTCCAAGCGGGCCCAATTGCCGAGCTGGCGGCTAATCTCGCCGTTCTGGGCACCGGTCCAAGTGTACGTCTGCGGCATGATAATGAGTTCACCCCGGGCGGAGAGTTCGAGATTCAGGTCGTCATGCTCGGCGCACAGTTGTGCGAAGGCTTCGTCGGTCATGGGACCGACGGTCAGGGTTGCGGGAAGGTGGGCCGCTTCGACCAAGAAGGCCATGATTGCTAGTATACGCCGGAGGGCGGAGGGTAGAAGTAACCTCAGGCACCTGCATTCCTCCGTCGCGCCACCACGTCCCACACAACGGCCGACGACAACAGCAACCCGCCTCCGACCAACCCCACCTGCACCCAGTCCAGCCTGTATTGGTGCAATTTCTCCCAGC
Organism: uncultured Acidobacteriia bacterium; assembly: GCA_903893525.1. GTDB lineage: Bacteria > Acidobacteriota > Terriglobia > Bryobacterales > Bryobacteraceae > BOG-234. The sequence goes on from CAITMP010000591.1 coordinate 4,602, forward strand.
GTTCCAGCATCCAGTGCCATCCGGTGTGGGCAACCAGCGCCGACAGCACAATGGTCCCGGTGCGTTCAGGCAAGATGCGCCGAAAGGCAAATCCCAACGCCGGAACCAGTACCCCAAGCACCGCCAGTTGCCCCAGTTCGACCCCGGCATTGAACGCCACCAGCGACGCCGCCAAATGCGATCCAGCAAACTGCAACGTCTCCCGCAGCGCAAATGAAAAGCCAAAACCGTGCACGAGCCCGAACGCGAAGGCCATCGCCCAGCGCCAAGTGATGGTTCCACCCCCGACGACATTCTCCAGCGCCATCCAGACAATCGAAAGGGCGATGAGCACTTCGATCAAAGGCGGAAACCACCCTGCATCCGGCGCATATCCCAAGGCCGAAACGGCCAACGTTATCGAATGCGCCAAGGTGAACGCGCTCACAACCCCGACCAGTGAACGCAGACGCCGCAACGGGATCACCAAGCAGGCGAGAAACAGGAGGTGGTCTGTGCCGTCCAGGATGTGCAGGAACCCCAAGCGCACAAAGCGCCCGAAGGCATCCGTCCATCCGGGGTCCAACGGCACTTCATCCTCGGCACCCTGCAGTTCATAGGCGCGCACGGCACCGCCGGGCGGTAGATAACGCAACGACACGACAACACGGGCGGCCAAGTGGCGCAGACCGGGACGGATGGAGAATTTCGCGGAATCAGAGCCGATGTCATAGACGAAATACACGTCGAACATCGCCTGGCTCCAGTGGAGGTTGGATGAATTAGGCAGGCGTGGCCCTGTAACGTGTGTCAAGGCCTCTCCAAAACTGGAGAATGACCGGTCGGATTCGTACGAGATCTGGACCGCAGCCACCCGGGGCCGGGGCAGCCTTCGGCCATCTTGGTAAAGCTCCACAAATTGCCCGATCCAAACGGTGGCGGCGTCCGGCAGCAGCGGGGCAAGTTTGTCGATGTCAAGATATCCACCGCCTTGCTCGGGAAAGACTACATCCCTCATCGATTTCAACGGCACCCGGACCAGCATCCACAGCTGGCGGCCTTCCGGCTTCACCAGAGCCTGAACTGTGACATCGGCGGGGATTTCGTGCGCCAGTGCGGGTAAAACAGCAAGGATTGGTATAAGATAACGTACGCTGATGAACGACATGAAGCGTATCCACTATACCGGGTTGGCAATACTTGCTGGTGTTTTGACGATGGCGGGTTGGGTGGTTTCCCAGCACGCGGTGCGCGCTGCAGGGGAGATGGCTCCGCGGTTCGAGGTGGATCCTTTATGGCCGAAACCGCTGCCCAACCACTGGGTCATCGGAGCCACCATCGGCGTCACGGTTGATTCCAACGACCATATCTGGATCATCCACCGCGAAGGCTCCCTTGAAGAGAAGGAAAAATACGCGACGTGGTCGCCCAAGGCGTCGGAATGCTGCGCGGCTGCACCCCCGGTTCTGGAGTTCAACGAGGCAGGCGACCTAATCGGCAGCTGGGGCGGACCCGGGCAAGGTTATGATTGGCCGTCCTCCAACCACGGCATCGATGTCGACTACAAGGGAAATGTCTGGATCGGGGGGAACGGCCGCACCGCGACCAACGCCAAACTTGCGGCCGACGAGGCGCAAATGGCGGCAGCGGGCGGCGTGCACGACAGCATGGTGCTGAAATTCACGCAGTCGGGAAAGTTCCTCATGCAGATAGGAAAGCCCATGATGAGCAAGGGCTCCAACGACATTGCCAATCTACGGCTTCCAGCAAAAACGATGGTGGATCCAAAAACCAACGAATTGTATGTCGCCGACGGCTACGGGAACCGCCGCGTGATCGTATTCGATGCGGAAACCGGCACATACAAACGCCACTGGGGAGCCTACGGCAGCAAGCCGGACGACACCCAATTGCCGCCCTACAATCCGGCCGATCCACCAGCCAAGCAGTTCCGCACACCGGTTCATTGCGCCATGCTGGCGAACGACGGGCTGCTCTACGTCTGCGACCGTGTGAACGACCGCATCCAGGTCTTCAAGACCGACGGCACGTTTGTGAAGGAAGTCTTTATCGCAAAGAACACCTTGGGCGACGGGGCTGTTTTCGACATTGCCTTCTCGAAGGACCCGGGTCAGAAGTTCATCTACGTCGCCGACGGTTCCAACATGAAAGTGCATGTTTTGGAGCGGGATTCGCTGCGCACGCTAACAACATTCGGCGACGGTGGTCGCCAACCGGGACAGTTTTATGCCGTCCACAGCATTGCCACGGATTCCAAAGGCAACGTGTTCACCACGGAAACATACCGGGGTCAAAGGGTGCAGAAATTTCTGTACAAGGGCTTGTCCGCAGTAACCAAGATGGACCAAGGCACGGTCTGGCCAAAGACAAAATAGGCGCCGCCCCCCTCCGAAAGGCCGGCACCCATTCCTAGACCGAGCGACCCCTGAGCCGACTCAGCCAAAAACCGGCCACACCGAGACCAGAGAGGGACAGAATCCATCCCGAGGGCTCGGGTGTGACAAGAAAGTCGTTGGAAAACGAGGTGAAGGAGGCACTGTTTCCTGCTCCGGACTGCGTACGTAGTTTGATGTGGTTGACGACCAAGTCCCCACCGGAAACAATCGGATCGAATGCGGCCGACCGGGTGATGGTGGATTGGGTGGAGGTTAACTCATTTGTGAAATCCAATTCCCCGGAAAAATAGTTGGTGTCAAGATAGACACGCCGAACATTCGGATCGTTACTGAAGGTGCCATTGAGAGTCACACCCGAAAGTGTCATTCCAGCGGCTGCGACATTGGGTACCGGGCTCGTGAAGGTGTAGGAAAGATCGTAGCGGAGCTTCAGACCGTTGGTGACCGAAAAATAGTTCGATGCAAACAACAACTGCGTGCCCAGCGGGGTCGAGGAGCTGGTTGATGCGGTGACCGATATGTTCACAGGATCGATGGTGACTTGATTGCCGGTAAGGACGACAAAGGTGAATCCGGAGACCGTGGCGTCACCCAGGTTGCAGCCGTTTGCGAGATCCATATATTGGCGGAGGGTGCTCAGCGTGGAACAAGCCAGCGGGGCAGCTTGGATTGCGGACACTCCGAATGCGGTCATTGCCGCTGCCAGAAATAGTCTTTTCATTGCGAAGGCCTTTCTTGTACACCCCAGTCTAGGAACTTGCGGGCATTCCGGGCAACCTATCTTTCGCCGCCAGCGCTGGCCTATCTTTCGTACCGAGACACCCGGAACCACCTGATTCCTGCACCCAGCGGAACTTGGATGTCATCTTAAAACGCGTGACGCCCCTGTTATCGACCGGAATCCCCCCGTCCCCCGTGCGCGCCTATTTGGAAGCCCGGCGTAGCCAAGTCCTGGCGGTAGCCGTGGCGCTCCTCATTGTGGTGGCGATTGCCGACTGGCTGCTGGAGCCGTGGATTCCCCTCAGGTTCTTCTACATCCTGCCCATTGTGATTGCTTCCGGCTCCTTGAGCAGGCTCGAGGTGGCCGTCTTCGCGGTCCTCTGCACGGTGATTCGGGCGTTCAGCAGTGGGGAGGAGC
>CAITMP010000592.1 GCA_903893525.1 uncultured Acidobacteriia bacterium
CACCATCCCGATCCTCCTCGCCAAGATGAACGGCCCACAGGCGATGCTGGGCTGGGTGCTGGGCGCAGTCGTGGCGCTGTGCGACGGCATGGTGTGGGCCGAGCTTGGTGCCGCGATGCCCGGAACAGGCGGTCCGCTCCATTTCCTATCGGAAGCGTACGGGCCGAAAACACTGGGGCGGCTGATGAGCTTCCTGTTCATCTGGCAATCGATTTTCCTTCTACCGATCAACGCCGCCTCCGGGGCCGTGGGCTTCGCGCAATACACCAAGTTCCTGGTGGGCGACCTCACTTGGAGCCAGGAGAAGCTGCTGGCGATGGCCGTTTGCGGGCTGACCACGCTAATGCTTTACAGGGACATCCGGGCGATTTCCAAACTTTCGATCGCGATGTGGATCGCGGTGGTGGCCACCGTTGTTTGGATCGCCGCGACCGGACTCTGGCACTTTGACGCCAAGAGGGTTTTGGATTTTCCCCCGGGAGCCTTCAACCTCAACCCGGCCTTCTTCGCGGGCGTGGGCGGCGCAACGCTGATCGCCATGTACGACTACGCCGGATACGGAAATATCTGCTATTTCGCGGGAGAGGTACGGGACCCCGCGCGCGTGGTACCTCGATCCATCCTGTACGCGGTGGTCGCGGTGGCCATCCTCTATATGGCGATGAATGTGGGAATCCTTAGCGTGGTGTCGTGGCGCGAGGCGATCCGCTCCACCGCGATCGCGTCGGACTTCGTGCAGAAACTTTACGGAACGGCGGCGGCTCAGGTGGTGACGGTGCTGATCCTGTGGACTACACTGGCATCGCTCTTCGCTGGACTGCTGGGAGCTAGCCGGATACCGTTCGCGGCGGCCGTCCAGGGCCGTTTTTTCACGCCGTTCGCCAGACTGCACCCCACGCGGGCATTTCCCAGTTTTTCGGTTGTGTTCATGGGGGCGGCGTCGGCTCTGGCCTGCCTGCTGCCGCTGGAAACACTGGTGAACGCGTTCGTCGTGATCCAAATCATCGTGCAGTTCATGGCGCAGGTCTTGGCTGTGACGCTGATCCGGCGCAACCGCCCCGATATCGAACGCCCCTTCAGCATGCCGCTCTATCCGTTGACGAGCGTGCTGGCGTTTGTCGGATGGTTCTACATTTTGGCTGCGAGCGGCTTCGAATACATTGCGGCGGGGGTGGCGTTGCTGGGAGTCGGGATCGCGGCCTACCTTTGGAGGGCGAGGCGCGGGCCGGAGTGGCCGTTCGCCGCAGTTCGGTAGGGCGTGGAACCGAAAAGCGGTGTCCGTCGTCTACCCCAGCGCATGCTCGTACAACGTTCGTCCGGCTCGAAACTGATTGCCTCGGCCCTGTGCGCCGTTTTGGCGGCACCTTTGCCCGCAATGGGGGCCGAACTGCCTGTCCGGTCCGTGGTGCTGTACAAGCACGGGGTGGGGTATTTCGAGCGCGGCGGGACGATGGGGCCGGGGGAATCGGCACGGCTGGATTTCAATGCGTCGGAGATGAACGACGTGTTGAAGTCGTTGACGATCACCGATTCGGTGGGCAAGGTCACGGGCGTCCGGTACGACTCGTCGATTCCGCTGGCCGCGAAGCTTGCGGAATTTCCCTTCCAGGCGGGTGAAAACCAACCGCTGAGCAACATGTTGGACCAGTTGAAGGGGGCGCGGGTCGAGATGGAGTTCGGTCCGCAGAAGTTGGCGGGCGTCATTGCGGGAGCGCGGCTGATTCCCGGTGACAGAGATCGGGCCGAGAAGGAACAGGTCACACTGCTGACCGAATCGGGCGATCTGCGGAATGTGGATTTGTCGGCAGCAACGTCGATCCGGTTTCCGGACGTGAAGCTGCAGACGTTGTTCAAGGATTTCCTCTCGGCGTTGAACGGAGCCCGGTCGCGCGACAAGCGCAGCGTATACATCGATTCCACGGATTCGAAATCGCGCGAAGTGCGGGCCAGCTACATCACGCCCATGCCGGCGTGGAAATCCAGCTACCGGCTGCTGTTCGATGAAAAGGGGACCGAGGCGACGCTGGAAGGCTGGGCCATCGCCGACAACACGACCGGGGAGGATTGGACCAATGTGCATATTTCGTTGGTTTCGGGGAAGCCGATTTCGTTTGTGAGCCAGCTGTACGGGCCGAAGTACATCCAACGGGAGGGTGCGGAGCTGCCTGAGGACCAGGCGGTTGCGCCGACCGTGCATACGGGCGCGGTGATGGACATGGCGGCACCCCGGATGGCGGCAATGGCGGCACCGCCGCCCCGAGGCATGGGCAACGGTTCCGGCGGTGGCATGGGCGGGGGAGTTTACCGGGTTACCTCAAAGGAAAGCACGATGGCGGCGGAGGGCCGCGCGAATGAAATCGCGGACCTTTTTGAATACGCCATCCAGAATCCGGTGACGGTGAAGAAGAATGAATCGGCGATGCTGCCCTTCCTGCAGACGAAGATTCCGGCGCGCAAGCTGATCATCTACTCGGACTCCAGCAAGCCCAACCCGCTGAACGCGGCCGAGATTACGAACAAATCCGGCCGTCCGATGGACGGCGGGCCGATCACCATCTTCGACGCCGGGGCGTACGCGGGCGAAGCTCTGGTGGAAACCATCAAAAATTCCGATAAGCGTTTCATCAGTTACGGAGTCGATTTGGGCACACGAATTTCCACGGACCTGAATTCCGAGCGCAATGATATTCGGGAACTGCATGCCAGCAACGGCGTGTTGGTGACGCGGTTCGCGCAGGTGGAGAAGAAGGCCTACACCATCCGCAACGTCGATCCGAAGGCGAAGACGCTCATCATCGAGCACCCGATCCGCAACGGATTCCACTTGATCGGCACCGCGAAGCCAATTGAGACGGCCAGCAACGTCTACCGGTTCGAGGTGAAGGTTCCTGCCAGCGGATCCACCGAGTTATCTGTCACTGAGGAATACGTCTACGACCAGTCCGCGACGATTTCATCGATGACGCCGGACATTCTGGCCGTCCAGATTCGAAACAAAGTGCTGGGCGATGCCGCGCGGCGGCAACTTCAGGAAATCTTCGACGTGAAGGCGCAACTGGCGGCGGCGGGCGCGGAGAAGAGCCGGATTGAGAAGGATGTCCAGAAGGTAACGTCGGACGAGGAGCGCAACCGGCAGAACATCGGCAGCCTTTCGGGAGTGAACGGGCAGCAACAGCTGGTCCAGGAATACGCCCGCAAGCTGGCCGACCAGGAGACGCAGATCGCGAAGATCCGGGAGCGGCAGACGGAATTGGACAACCAGACGGCGCAGTTGCAGGGCCGGTTGAACGCACTCATCGGGAAACTGGAATTCTGATTCCCGCTAACCCATTGTTTACACTGGTACTTGGAGAACATCGAACAAATCGCCGAGCGGCACGGGATCCAGCAGGAATTCTGGGACATTTTCGGCCAGAAGCACCGGACGTCGCCTGAGACCAACGCTGCAATCCTGACAGCATTGGGACCGGATACCGATGGGGAAGAGCCAGCGGTGCTGGTGACCGGCCAATCGGAGGCGCTACCCAAGTCGTGGCTGGAAGCGCTGGATTTCGCCTTGTCGCTGGAATCGGGCCAACGCCTCGACGCCCCGTCCATTCCCGACGAGCTGCCGCTTGGGTACCACCAGATCCGGGCGAACGGCGTGGACATACGGCTGATCGTGGGCCCCGAATCCGCTGTACTGCCGAAGAATCTGCGGCGGGCGGGCTTGGGAGTCACGCTCTACGGCGTGCGGTCCAGCCGGAACTGGGGATGCGGTGATTTCCGCGACCTGCGGGATTTGATCGACTGGGCGATTCCCGCCCTCCACGCCGATTTCATCGCGCTCAATCCGCTGCACGCCATCCACAACCGCACGCCCTACAACGCCAGCCCCTACCTGCCCAACAGCATCTATTACCGGAATTTCCTCTACCTCGATGTGGAAGCGGTGCCGGGGTACGCGGGAATCTGCGCCGAATTCGAAACACCGGAAACGTTGGCCGAGATGGCAGCCCTGCGCGCCACCGGCATCGTCCAGTACGAGCGCGTGGCGGCCTTGAAACGGCGCGCGCTGGAGCGGATCTTCGCCGACAACCCGCCGAACGCCGCCTGCCGGAACTGGATCCACAGGGAAGGCGACCTGCTCCGCCTCTACGCCACATATTGCGCGCTGGACGAGCATCTGCATGCCGCGAATCCCGATACTTGGGTTTGGCCCCAGTGGCCCGTGGAATTCCAGGACCCGGCGAGTCCGGCTGTGGCGCAGTTCGCTGCCGCGCACCCCCGGGAAATCCTGTTCCATGGTTGGTTGCAGTGGCTGGTGGACCAACAGATTGCCGCCGTCCAGCAACACGCCCTCGCGTCGGGCATGGGCATCGGACTTTACCACGATTTGGCGCTGGCGACCGACCGCTGCGGCTCCGATCTGTGGGCGCACCGACCGTTCTTCGTCAATGGTGCCCGCGTGGGGTCGCCCCCAGATGATTTTTCGCCCTCGGGACAGGACTGGTCCTTCCCGCCGCCCAACCAGAAGCGGCATTTGGAGGATGGCTACCGGTTGTACACGGAGTCGATCCGCAAGTCGATGCGGCATGGCGGGGCGCTGCGCATCGACCACGTGATGCGCCTTTTCCGCCTCTACTGGATTCCCGAAGGCCACAACGCGGCCAACGGGGCCTACGTCAAGGACCGGCCGATGGATTTGGTGCGCATTCTCGCGCTGGAAAGCCACCGCAACAACACCCTGATCGTGGGCGAGGACCTGGGCACGGTGGAGAACGAGGTGCGGGAAACACTCGCCAAGTTCGGTATCCTCAGTTACCGGCTGATGATCTTCGAACAGGACGCTGCCGGATTCAAACGGCCAGCCGACTATCCGGTCCAAGCGCTCACCTCGACCACAACCCACGACCTGCCAACGATCACCGGCTATTGGACCGGCGAGGATATCGAAGCTCGCTTGAAGGCGGGGGTGACGGACCAGGATTCGCATGCGGCACAGCTGGAATCGAGGGTTCGGGACCGACAGCGCTTGCTCGACGCGTTGCTGGCTGAAGGTCTGCTCCCTGCGGACGTCGAGACGGACGCGGCGAAGGTGCCCGCGATGTCGATGGAGATTCGGATGGCGGTCTTGGAGTATCTGGCAAAATCCGAATCGGACCTCTGGTTGATCAACCAAGAGGATTTGACCGGCGAACCGTTGCAGCAAAACCTGCCGGGCACGACGGCGGAGTATCCAAATTGGAGCCGGAAAATGCGTTGGTCGCTGGAGGAGTTGGCGACCTTGCCGGAGGCTGTCGAGTGCGTGGCGGCAGTCCGCAGCCTGGTTGTGGGGAGCGGTAGGGGAAAATAGGTTTCCATGAACACGCCCGCACCGCCGAAGCCGTTCTACAAGTCCCTGCATTTCCAAGTTCTGGTCGGAATCATTCTCGGCGTGGCGCTGGGGGCGGTGGATCCGGCGCTGGGCGCATCGATGAAACCGCTGGGGGACGGGTTCATCAAGCTGGTGCGGATGTTGATAGCGCCGATCATCTTCTGTACGGTGGTGGTCGGGATCGGCAACGCGGGCGACATGCGGAAGCTGGGCCGGATCGGCGTAAAGTCGTTGCTGTATTTCGAGGTTGTTACGACGTTCGCGCTCGTGATCGGACTGGTGGTGGTAAAAGTTCTGCAGCCGGGCGCGGGGATGAATGTGAATCCGGCAACGCTCGACGCAAAATCAATCCAGGATTACGCGGGACCGGGCAAGGCTCTGCATACGGTGGATTTCCTGCTCAACGTGATCCCCGACACGATGGCGGGGGCGTTTGCGAAGGGCGAAATCCTGCAGGTTCTGCTGATCGCGATCCTGTTCGGGGTGGCGCTGGGCAAGTTCCCGCAGGGCCGCAGCATCATCGCGGGCTGCGACAATTTCGTCCATGCGCTGTTCGGCGTGATGGAGATCGTGATGAAGGTAGCCCCGATCGGCTCGTTCGGCGCGATGGCGTTCACGGTGGGCAAATTTGGCCTGAAAACGTTGATCCCACTGGCGAAGCTGATGGGTTGCGTGTGTCTGACCAGCGCGTTGTTCATCTGCATCGTGCTGGCCGCGATCTCGCAGGCGCACGGGGCGAATATCTTCCGGCTGATCCGCTATCTGAAGGAGGAATTCCTGATCGTGCTGGGAACTTCGTCGTCGGAAACAGCGTTGCCCGGCCTGATGCGGAAGCTGGAGGCGTTGGGGTGCGCGAAACCGGTGGTGGGACTGGTGGTGCCTTCGGGGTATTCGTTCAACTTGGACGGCACGTCGATCTACCTGACCATCGCGGCCATTTTCGTGGCACAGGCGACCAATACGCCGCTTTCAACGGGCCAGGAATTCATTTTGCTGCTGGTGCTGATGCTGACGTCGAAGGGTTCGGCGGCGGTGACGGGCGGCGGATTCATCACCTTGGCGGCGACTTTGGCGTCTCTGGGCACGGTACCGGTGGCTGGAATCGCGCTGTTGCTGGGTGTGGACCGGTTCATGTCGCAGGTGCGGGCGCTGACGAATTTGACCGGCAATGCGGTGGCGACGGTGGTGATTGCGCGCTGGGAGAATGAGCTGGACCGGGACCAGATGGCGCGGGAACTGGCGAAGTAGCCCGACTTGGCTCCATCCCCATTTTTTGATTCCCCCGATCAAGTATTTCTTCTTTGCCCCACCGCGTCCAAGTGCAATACTGTGCTTAGTGACACGGACCCTCCCCACCAGGAACACGCGCATGCTGATCGCGCTCGACGTGTTCCTGCGGTTGACAAAAATGGACGTCTGCTGCGGCCCTCCCCGCTAGTCCCGCCCTCCAACCAGCATTCCCAAGTTACAAAATAATAACTGAAATATTCGAGGTTTGCATCGATGAAGGATACGTGTGTCCTCCTGTGGGAAGAGACGATCCAACCTGGCGCAACGTGGTCGCATGTCTTGAAACGCGGCACGGCACTTCGGTTGACTGATATCGAAGGCGGGGCCAATGCCGCCGTTCTTCTCTATAACTCCGAGTTCCCGGTGGAACGCTACAACATGCCGGATACGCTGAAGGCGCAACATATCTCCCGCCTAACTGCGGGGACGGCGCTGTACTCGGACATGGGACGGATACTCTGCTCCATCACCGAAGATACGGTCGGCTGGCACGATCCGATTGGCGGTGTTGCCGGACCCACGTTGGTGAAAGCCAAGTGCGGCGAACTGAACTACCAGACGGCGCGCAACGGCTACCACAAGAATGGTTTTGACAGCTTTGTGGTGGAGTTGGGCAAGTGGGGATTGACGCCCCGCGACCTCACCGCCAACATCAACTTTTTCAGCAAGCTGGCCGTGGCGGACGACGGTGGCCTGACGTTTGTCGAGGGTCACTCGAAGGCCGGATCGCAGGTCACGCTGAGGTCCGAAATGAACACGCTGGCGATCGTGAATACCTGCCAGCATCCGCTCGACCCCAACCCGGCCTACGCGCCCAAACCGGTCCACGCCGAGATTCTGCGCGTTCCGGCACCGGGCCCGGACGATCCCTGCCGAATTTCCCGCCCCGAGAACGGTCGCGGCTTCACACTCACCGAACGGTATTTCCTCTAGGACGCATATATGGCCCTTGTAGAAAGCACACTCGACCCCAAAGACGCCGTATATCGCGCCACCGTCCCAGCCGGCGAGCCCTGGATGCATGAAATCGCCGCCGGGCAGACCTTCCGAATTGTGGATCTGGAAGGCAACCAAGCCGCCGATACCCTTTTCTACAACGCGAAGGATACCTCGGACCGATACAGCGCGCAGGACACGATCCAGCTCCAGCGCAACATTTATCTAACGACCGGCACGAAACTGGTGTCCGTGCGGGGCACCGTTCTGCTCACGATCACAGCCGACACCTGCGGGCGGCATGACACCCTGGGCGGCGCGTGCGCGAATGAGAGCAACATGGTGCGCTACGACATCGGCAAACGCCACATGCACGCGTGCCGGAGCAGCTTCCTGAAGGCGGTGATCGAATACGACCACGGCCAAGCGGGTTCCAAGCTCGACAAGCGCGACATCCCCAATAACATCAACTTCTTCATGAACGTACCGGTGACACCGGATGGCCGGCTGACCTTCGAGGACGGCATTTCCGACGCGGGCAAGTACGTGGAGATGCGCGCGGAAACGGACGTCATTGCGCTGATCAGCAACTGCCCGCAGCTGAACAACCCCTGCAACGCCTACAACCCGACTCCGGTCGAGGTTTTCATCTGGGATCCGGTCCAGTAAATGTTCGGGAAAGTCCTCATCGCAAACCGGGGCGCGATTGCGTGCCGGATTATCCGCACCTTGCGACGGATGGGAATCCGCAGTGTCGCCGTCTACTCCGAGGCGGACCGCCACTCGCTGCATGTCTCGCAAGCCGATGAAGCGGTCTGCATTGGACCCGGCCCGGCCGCCCAGAGCTATCTCGCGGTTGAGAAATTGCTGGACGCCGCACGCGCCACCGGAGCCGAGGCCATCCATCCCGGTTACGGTTTTTTGAGTGAAAACGCGGCGTTTGCTGAGGCGTGCGCCGAAGCCGGAGTCGTATTCATCGGGCCCACGCCGGGGCAAATGCGCGCGTTCGGGCTGAAACACACGGCGCGGGAAATTGCCCAGGCCAACAACGCCCCCATATTGCCGGGTACGGAACTGCTGGCGGATTC
>CAITMP010000593.1 GCA_903893525.1 uncultured Acidobacteriia bacterium
GGACGTTGAGTTACGCCAGCCCGTCTACGGTCGCCCCGGGTTGATCCAAAACCGTCAACTTCCTCGGCGCAATCAGTCGAGCCACGTCCGGAATGTCCAGCTCCCTCAAAATTCCCCAATGGATCTGGCTGGAAGCTTGGTGAAACAGGTCATTCGTAATCAGTGATTTCCACGAGACTGGCCCGTTCTGGGCGATCACATGTGTCACCCGATGGTCCAGGGCGCCGGCGAACACGGCCCAAGTCGCGCCCATATCCTTGCCTGCCACCCATACCTCGCCAAGGGTGGAGGCGTGGTCAACCGCCCGCAGCACATCCCGGACACGCATGGCGAATAAGGAATCCCCGAGAGCCCACGCCATCATATTCAAAGCCATGTCGCGATTCATCAGATGGTGGTAAGGGACGCGGAAGCCCCGCCGGGGAATCCGGGGAGCCATCGCTCCGATTCCGCGCACATCCACGGCCAGAACTATGTATCCCTTGGCGGCCAGCTTTTCCGGTGTTGGATCGGGCGGGGCGGGGTCTTCCACATCGTCGCCAGTGGTGACGGGGTCGAGTTTTGTCACGTCACCCGACACGTAAACAACCACCTTGCCGTTCGGCGACAACGGGTTGACAAGTTTGGCGGGGAGCCGGATGCCTGGCTCGGATGGAATTTGAAGGCCGTCAATTCTCAAATCGCCAACCGTGGTCGAATTCAGAATGATGGCCGGTTCCCGCTTTCCGGAATGCGGGCGGATGACGCTTTGCAATCGTTCCAATGTCAGCTTGGCGGGTCGGATTTCTGCCGCCCGGTCCTGGATCAACTCATAGGCGGACTTGCCCGGACATGATTCACGCAGTCCACTCACCGGAATAACATCCGTTTCCGATTTGGGCGAACCAGCGGTTCGAAACCATTGTGAAAACCATGCCACTGTTTCGAGGCGCAGACGGGCGGGCCAAGTCTGCGAGCCGTCAGCGGATTGGACTCCGAACTTGCCAGGCTCACCAGCCGTGCGGTAGCGTTCCCGAAGGTGCTCGATGGCGGAATCAAAGCCAGTGTCCGGATTCTCCCGCAATACTAGGAGCGGGCGTGGGGTTAGGGCCGCAAAAGTCTCGCACACGTCGATCCCGTGCAGCGCGGCACCGGGCAGGTACTCCTGCGTGTCGTCGACCACAATCCAAGTGGTTGGATCCGGTGGCCACCGGTGGCCGAAACGTGCGGCATGCAGAACCGCGCACCTGATCCGTTCGTCAATCGCGCAGAGCAGCGAAGATTCGGCACCGTTGTCGGAATGATCGGCACAGCCGATCCGCGCGGGGTCCACTTCGGGGCGCGTCATCAAGTAGTCGACCGCTGCCATGCCGTCCCGGACCTGCCACCCGGCAACGGACTCGCCCAGCAGCGCAAGCTTGTTGCCGATGAGTGCGTGCTCAAGCGAGGTCGAAATCAGGCCGTCGAACTTGGCACCAGGCTCCGACCACCGCTGCCGACGCGGACCTTGGCCGATTGGATCGTAGGAGAGCACTACAAAACCGGCGCGCACGAGATCGAAGGCGATTTGTTGGTAGTCGCCCATCATGCGGTCGGGGTCGAAATGTCCGCGGGGCATGACTATGGCCGGAGCCTTCGATGCTCCGGTCGGGATCCAGATATTGGCGGTGACCCAGTAGTCGGGGCGGCTCTCAAAGAGGACGTTCTCGATGCGGTAGCCGTCGCGCGCGGTGGTCTTCGCGACGCGGGCGGACTGGCGCGCCGCCTGCGGATAGGGACCGGTGATCTCCCGGAGTATGCGCCGGATTTCGGCGGGCGACGGCGGCATTTTTGGCCGCGCGGCTTCGAAGCGCTGCGCAAAGTATTTCAGCAGCATGTCCGGAAGGTCTCCGGACTGGGCGCTCAGGTGGGACGCACCTGCAGCGACGGCGGATGCAAGAAAGAACTGGCGCCGGTTCATCATTTGCGCTTCGCGGCAACCTGTTCCAGCCTCGCTTGAACCAGCTTGGTGATGATCGCGGTATCCAAGGGCTGGTCCGAAGGAAAGCGGATGGTTCCCTTCGCCGTCGAGTAGTTTCGCAACTCCTCTTCCATCGACGCGATCAGAGCGGCCGACATGGGGAAGAAACTGCAGTGGTTCGAAAACGCGGCGTAGCCGACCAACGGCTTTTTCCACTTGAAGGCTGGCATTCCATAGCTCAGGACCTCCGTGGCGTCGGGCGGAACCAGCTCCCGGATGCGAGTCCGAACGGTTTCCAGCGTGGATCGGGCTGGTTCCGGCACGTTCGATAGGTACTCGTCGACGGTTGTCGGTGCAGGCTTGTCCGTTCTCATTGCAGTTCCAGTTCTCCCGCCAATTTGCGGCCCAAGACGCTTTCGGGATGCCGATCCAATAATTCTGACACGACGGCCTTGGCCTCGTCCCGCTGGTTCATGATCATCAAGAGACGCGCCAGATTCAGATACAGCGGTTCGTTGCCCGGATTGTACTGCAATCCGTACCGCATGGCGGCGACCGCATCGGGGTATTGGCGCAGCTGCGCGTACAGGACACCCAGGTTGTTCACAGCCTCGGGATGTCCGGGCACGGACTCGATTGCCTTGTGGAACCAGTTCCGGGCCTCCTGCAGCTGGTTGGATTGCGCCGCGATCAGTCCCAGTTCATTGGCGGCCTCGGCGGATTTCGGATCGGCCTCCAAGGCTTTCAGGAACGCGATCCGTGCCGTAGGGCGGTCATTCTTTCGGAGCAAGGCCAGCCCTTCGCTTACGATCGCTGGTGCGTATTCGGTGTGCAGGGTTTGGACGCGCTGGAACGCCAGCAGCGCCTCATCGGCATGGCCAAGTTCCAGATGTATACGGCCCAAGGCAAATAGAATGTTCCAGTTATCAGGCTTGTTACGAAGTTCCTCTTGAAGGTATGGGAGGGCGCGGTCCGCGTAGCCAGCCCAGTAGAACGCGACTCCGAGTTTGAAGTAATTGCGTCGCGGGGACGCGATGTACCTACCCGGGAAGGGAAGCGCGAGTTTCCCGCTTTCGGCAATTTTCGCCAAATCGGCGCGGCGGATTGCTTCCGAGGGCGGATCTGAGTAGATCTTTCTTGCCCGTCCCTCCGCGTCCAGCAAGATTGTCAGGGGTAGTTGCAGCTCGGACCGGTATTCAAATAGATAGCGGTGGAAGAGCGACCAGGTGGCTGCGACGTCGTCCTTCTGTTTTGACAGTTGCTCTGCGGTGAGTGTGATGAAGCCTGGTCCCGGTACTTTTTGGGGCGTCGGGACGGGTTCCATCAGCCAAGTGTCCCCAAATTCCGGCGCGTTCACTCCGGTCAATGGGGTCGCATCCCACCGCTTTCTTGGATGCAGGGGAGTCTTACGGTGGGTATCGTCGCCTTCGGTGATTGTGTACGCGAAGCCCGCCTCCAAGCCCGACACCATCTGAATAGTCCCGGACGGCCAGATGATTTTCGCCGATTTTCCGGCGCGGAAATGCAGGCGTTTCGAATGCTGGGAAAGGAATCCGCTGCCAGCCGTGACGAACTGCAGTTGCCCGTCGACTTCCACGCGGGCGCCGATTGCGTCCCTATTCGACTTCGTTCCGCGGAGGGACAGGACGACGACCGGTTTCCCGACCCCGCACTCATTCCGCATGGCCCGCACTTGGGGGCCCAACCGGCTCTTGAGTACCAAATCCGGAACCCCATCGCCATCGAAATCGGTCACCGCGAAGGTGCGGCTGTCGTTGGCGAAATCCAGGCCGCTGACGCCGGAAGCATCCACATACCTCCCCTCCCGCCGTGTGTAGAAGACGTTGGGCTCGCCGCCGCGCCAGTCGTGGCCACCCCGGAACAATTGTCCAATCGTGTTCCAGCCGTTTTCGTATTCGGCGACCGCCGAGAGCGTCGAAGGCGAATTTGCCACCACCTGTCGCCAGAAGAAGCCGTCGAGATCCGTTTTCGCCGCCGACCCGTTCGAGGTCATCCCGCCCGTGATGAAGATCTCCGGCACTCCGTCTAGGTCGAAATCGAATCCGCCCGAGCTCCACGCCCAGCGGCCCATTTCCACATTCTGGGCTGCACCGGCGTCCTCGAATGTGCCGTCACCCTTGTTGCGATACAGCGAATTCCCTTTGGCGTGGCGCTGGTACTCGGCCAAATTTGCTTTGGACGGGCGGAAGGCGGAGTCGCGGACAATCCGCTGTCCAGCCGCGCTCCACATGTTTGATACATAGAGGTCCGGGCGGCCGTCGCCGTCATAGTCAAACCACGAGGCACTCATACCGGCTCCGACATCCTCGACTCCGCAATCGGCAGCCTCATCGCGGAATTTGCCACCACGGTTGCGATAGAGGTTGTTGCGTCCAAAGTCGTTGGCGACGTAGAGATGCGGCCAGCCGGAGCCGTCGTAGTCGCACCAAGCGGGCGCGAAGCTGAAACGGTCGTTGTTTTCGTTGATACCGGACTCCCCGGTCACGTCCTCGAACATACCCCCGTCCTTGGTCAGGCGGTTGTGGAAGAGAAAATTTGGCGGACCGTTGCGGGCGTCGAAGTAGGGGGTTGGGTATTGGTATTGGTCCTCCCCTTGGACGTAGACGTAGGTGCACAGGTAGACGTCGACGCGCCCGTCGCGATCGTAGTCGGCAGCCGCCATGCCGGTGAAGAC
>CAITMP010000594.1 GCA_903893525.1 uncultured Acidobacteriia bacterium
CCGCGCAATTCCACGCCGCGTTCCCGCAGATAGTCGCGGCCTTCGCCAGCCTTGTCGGCGATCATGCCGCGCGTTTCGACACCGGACTTCGGCGCGAGCAGGAGTCCGAGCCCCGCTCCGACACCCAAGCCGAGAAAAAAGTTGAGCAGCGAATCCCTATCCATGGTTTCAGTATACCTTCGATGGAGGATCGGTTAGACTCGGAACAGCATGGCCGGAAAGCCCAAATTGCAGCCGAAGTACGATGCCACGCAGTTGTTCGAATCGGCTGTGCGGACTCTGTCAGTCCGAAGTTGCTCGGTGGAGCAGCTGCGGACCAAGTTGCGCCGGAAGGCGCAAGCGGCGGGGGATGTCGAGAGCGTGATCCTGCGATTGAAGGACATCGGCTACCTGAATGACGAGCGGTTTGCCGAAAGTTTTGCTGCCAACCGGGTTGAAAACGACGGTTTCGGGCGGATGCGGGTACTGAACGACTTGCGTGCGAAGCGGATCGCGCCGAAATTGGCGGAAAAGGCCGTCGAGCAGGCTCTCGACGGCAAGACCGAGTCCGAGATGCTGGATTCGTTCATTGAACGGCGCATGCATTCCATTTGGAGCGCGGGCCCGATTGAAGATCAAAAGGTCCTGGCCCGGGCGTACAACCGGCTGCGGCGGGCGGGATTCAGTTCGTCGGGCAGTCTGGCGGCGCTGAAGCGGCTGGCAGCGAGGCCGGAAGAGCTTCCCGATGAATTCGGGGAGGAAAATGAGGAGAGCGGGGACCTCGAATGAAAACTTTGGCTATGTTCCTGTTGGCTGCTGGAACTGTTGTCGCCCAGGTCCATATCGTGCGGCATCCGGATCGATTGTCGGTCGAGATCGACGGCAAGCCGTTCACGGAGATCTTCCAAGGGACGCAGACCCGGAAGCCGTATTTGCACCCTTTGCGGTCGGCCTCGGGGAAGATCGTGACCCGGCGTTTCCCGATGGAAACAGGTGCGGGGGAGACGACGGACCATCCGCACCACCAGGGGCTTTCTTTCACGCATGCGGAGGTGAACGGCTACAATTTCTGGGCCAGCGACGCTTCCCAGGTGGACGCCAAGAGCGGCTCGATCCGGCTGAAGAAAATCCGGGGCACCCGTGGCGGCAAGACTACGGGTCGCGCGGATGTGGAGTACGAATGGCTGGATCCTGCGGGGAAGCCAATTCTGCTGGAGCGTAGGGTGCTGGTGTTCCACGGCGGGGGCGACCGCGTGGTCGATTTCGACACCGAGTTTCGGGCGTTGGAGCGGATCACGTTTGGCGACACCAAGGAAGGCACTTTCGCGATCCGGCTGGCGGCGGAGTTGCAGGAGGACCACTCCGGAGAAATGGTGGGGGCCACCGGATGCCGCCGGGAAAAGGATTGCTGGGGCACGCGGGGGAATTGGATGGACTACTCGGGCAAAGTGGATGGGGAGGACCTCGGGGTGGCGATTTTCGACCATCCGGCCAATCCGGGACATCCAACCTACTGGCACTCGCGCGGGTACGGCCTGTTTTCGGCCAATCCGTTCGGGGCGGCGGACTTCCGGAAGGGACGGAAGGAGCCGGATACCGGCGGGACTGGCTCATTGGTGGTGGAGCGGGGGAAGAAAGTCCGGTTCCGTTACCGGGTCTTGATCCATCCCGGCCGGATGGACGCGGAGGCCCTCGAAAAGGCTTACCAGGCCTACATTGGCGTCTCGAAGTAGACTGCCGGTGACGATTGGGTGTCTGGCGGTTTTGGGAAGGTAAAATCGCTGGTTACGCATGCCAATCCAGATAAAGGTCGAATACGCCCACCAGAAGAAAATCCGCGCGCGGAACAAGGGCTACTACCGGGTCCTGCACTGGCCGTTGTGGATCTGGGTGTTCTTCCTGGCACCGGGGCCGTTGACCTTCGACCTGTTCGCGAAGGGTCCCAGCGCGGGCAACATGGCATGGATGGCGGTGGTGTTGCTGGGAACCGGGATCGCCGGGCTGTACCAGCAGCTGCCGGGCTGCGAACCGAAGCCCTACATCCTGAAATTCACTGAGGAACGCCCGAATCCGATGTACCGCAAGGTCTGCTACACGTTCGCCTGGGCCGACGTGGTGACTTTTGCGACATTGAATCTGGCCGGATTGGTGTGGGCCGTCGCGACGGGCACATGGCGGTTGAAGCAGATCTACGATTACGGATACTTCCCGTTGTACGGCTTCGTGGTTTTGTTGGGCGTGCTGGGAATTCTGCCGAGGGTGCGGAAATCGACGGCGGGCGAGGGGATCGAGCGCCGGTACTTCTACGGTTCCGTCTGGGGCGTGACGCTGGCGCAGACGCTGCTGCTGATTTTGTGGAAAGCCCTGCCGAAGAATCACGAGACGGATATCGTGAAGCTGGTGGCGTACGTGGGGGCGCTGGTGGCGCTGGGAATCTGCGCGACGCTGGGTTTGTTGCCGAGGACGCGGCCAATCCTGCCCGGCGAAGAAATTGTGGCCGATTAGCGGTTTCGGGGGCAGGCCGGGTGCAAACGGGGAATCATGCGCATCGCGGTACTAGCCGATATCCACGGAAATCTGCGCGCGCTGGAGGCGGTTGAGGCCGATCTTCGTCGAAAGAGTCCCGACTTGGTGGTCAATCTCGGCGACCATCTGTCGGGTCCGCTGGAGGCCGCGGCGGTGGCCGACTTACTGATGGACCGGGAGTGGGTCCACATTCGCGGCAACCATGACCGGCAGTTGCTGGACCGGCCTTTCGAGGTGATGGGAGCGTCGGACAGGGCTGCCCACGCGCAGTTGGATGCGAGACATTTGCGGTGGCTTGGCTCGTTGCCGCCGACAGCCGAACCGCTTCGTGGTGTTTTGCTCTGCCACGGGACACCGTCGAACGACAGCCAGTACCTTCTGGAAGAGGTCCGGCATCCGGATGGTGCCGTTCAACTGGCATCGGCGCGGTGGATCGGCGGCCTGCTGGGCGATTGCGGCGCAAGTCTGGTGTTCTGCGGGCATTCGCACATACCCCGCGCGGTATCCCTCCCGGGGAGCGTGACGGTGGTGAATCCGGGCAGCGTGGGTTTGCCGGGGTATGACGATACGGTGCCGGTTCCGCACGTAATGGAAGCGGGGAGTCCCCATGCGCGGTACGCCCTGGTCGATTGGGGGAACGGGGGATGCCGGGTGGAACTGATTGGACTGGAATACGACTGGGACGGTGCGGCCGCAACCGCTGCCGCCGCCGGAAGACCGGATTGGGCGTGCGCATTGGCTACCGGATTTGCACTAAGATAGGGCTATGGTTGCCAATTTGATCGCCGTGCCTCTGGATATCCTCTACAAAACCGACTTTGTGGAATGGACCGAGGAGATGGCAAACCTGATCGAGAGCCGGAGGACCGAGGAATTCGACTGGGTCCACTTGGCCGACGAGGTCCGTGATTTGGGTACAAGCCAAAGAAGCGCCGTTCGTTCACATTTGTCGATCCTGTTGCAGCACCTGGTCAAGTGGGAGATTCAGTCCGGGAGACGCTGCCGTTCGTGGGAAGACTCAATATCGAACGCGCGCACGGCAATTGATGCACTGACCGAGGACATTCCCAGCCTCGGGCGGCACTTGGCGGATTCCTTTGACCAGACGTACGAAAAGGCGGCCCGGCGAGCATTTGCGGAAACCCGCCTGCCCGCAAGTACCCATTACACTCGCTGGTCCAAGGAGCAGGTGCTGGATCCGGGCTTTTTGCCCAAGTAATCGGCTTGCGGACGGCTCGCCAAGCGGTAAACGTTTGTAAAACAAGGGCAAAGCCGGGTAACAACGGCTTGGGAAGGTGTACCGTAGGCTATATGAAAAGAACCCTTCTGGCCCTCGTGGCCCTTCTCTGCTCCTCGGCCGCAATGTTTGCCGCCGACGTTTCCGGCAAGTGGACTGCGGAAATCGCCGGTCGCGGCGGTAACACCCAAACCACCACATTCACCTTCAAGGCTGCTGGTGCCAAACTCGAAGGCACTGTTGCCAACGCACGTGGCGAAAACCCGATTGCCGAAGGCAAGGTTGACGGCGACAAGATCTCGTTCGTCCAAATCATGAACTTCAACGGCAACGAAATGAAGATGACCTACACCGGCGTGGTGAAGGGCGACAGCATCGAGTTCACCCGTGACAACGGACGCGGCCCGGCCACGTTCACTGCAAAGAAAGCCCAGTAGTCCGGGAACTTCCCGCCCGTCGGGAGCAATTCCCGTAGGGATTCCCTTTTGGGAATTCCGCGAACAAAGGGACACCGCCAGAGGCGCGTGTTTATCGAATAATAAAGGATTCGTGTGCTGCGCCATAGGTGTTTTGTATTCGTAACAACCCTGCTTGTCGGGGCTTTTTCGGCCGCCGCGGACGTGCAAACTGGCTTTGTGCGTTCGGGCGGTCGTTCCATTCCGGGTGCCGCTGTGACGGCGGACTGCGGAACGGATAGGATCACAACGGTCACCGACGGTGACGGACGCTTCGAAATGGGCGGCCTGCCTTCGGCAACGTGTAAGTTTTCAGCCGCGATCTTTGGCTTTGACCGGGTGACAGTGGAAGCCAAGCCCTCGGCGCAGGCAGTTGTTTTGGACCTGAAGCTGCAAGCCAAGGCGTCGCTGCCGGTGGATCTTGCTTCGCCGAAGCCTGCGGCAGCCCAAGTTGCGGCTGCTACCCCAAGCACATCGGCACCAGGCGCTGCGGCGGCAACGCCCGGTCCTACCGCTCCCGGCCCGGGAGGCCCTGGGCGAGGTGGATTTGGCCGCGGACAGGGTGCTCCGGGCGCGTTCGGCGGAGGACGGGGCGGTTTTGGCGGCCAGGGTGGTCCCGGCGGTCGCGGCGGCAACGGGCAGACCGCCCAGGCCGGCGGTGGTCGCGGTGGATTTCAAAGTTTGAGCCTCGTGCAGGACGGTGAACTTGCGGTGGAGAGCGATACAGCTCCCGCAGGTCCCGGCGGTGCGGCCCTGGGGGCCGATGCCAATGAGGCATTGCTCGTGAACGGCAGCATCAGCCAGGCGGTTCAAGCCCAACCTGGTGACGGCATGGGTATGGGTGGTCCCGGAGGATTCGGTCCCGGCGGTCCCGGCGGTTTCGGCGGACCGGGCGGCCCTGACGGGTTCGGCGGTTTCAATCAAGGTGACGGACAGGGCGGACCGGGTGGCTTTGACGGCGGCGGACGCGGTGGTCCGGGCGGACCGGGTGGGCCAGGCGGTTTTGGCGGAGGCCGGGGCGGTCCCGGCGGCCCTGGCGGTGGCGGATTTGCGGGCGGCGGACGCGGCGGTGGTGGTGGCGATTTCGGCGGCGGACGTGGCGGCGGTGGCAGGGGCGGCGACCGGCGGCCCCAGGCGGCCAACGGACGTGCCCAGTTCGGCAACCGTGTTGGTCGCGGACGTGGACCGCAATGGCGCCTGAGTGCGAACTACAGCCTCGGCAATTCGGCGTTGAACGCGCGCCCCTATTCGTTTACGGCACCGCAACTCGTGAACGGCCAGCCGGTGCCGAAAGCGGCCTACGCCAACAACCGGTTTGGATTCTCGGTGGGCGGGCCGCTGGCGATTCCCCATCTGTTCAAGAGCGACAAGACGTTCTGGTTCGTGAATTATACGGGACAGCGAACCCGCAACGGGTATGACCGGATCAGCAACGTGCCGCTCGGCGCCATGCGGACTGGCGATTTCTCGTCGATTGCACAAACGATCTTCGATCCAACCAGCAACACGCCGTTCGCGGGCAACCTCATACCGGCGAGTCGAATCAATCCGCTGGCGACCCTTCTGCTCGGCTACATCCCCCTTCCGAATGCGCCGGGCGCGCGGAACAACTTCCAGTTGATCGGGGCGAACCCGTCAAACAACAACAACATCCAGGTAATGATCAACCAGACGATCACCACCAAGGACCGGATGGCCTTGAACATCAGCAAGCAGGGCCGTGACTCCCACACCATCCAGAACTTTGGCTTCCAGGACCATGGCGACGGCACCGGCGTCAGCGCAAATCTAAGCTATTCGCGCACTTTCAGCCGTTCTCTGACCAACAGTCTGGCGTTCGCCTTCAGCCGAAATGCGACGAACAACTACTCGTACTTCGGCAACAACAGCTCCGTTACGGCTTTGCCGAATTTCTCGGGTGTCAGCGCGGCGCAGATCGCGGCGGTGGGTCCGTCGAATATCTCGTTTACGAATTTTTCGCAGCTATCGGATGGATTGCCCTCGCTGACCCATACGCAGACGGCCAGCGTGACGGATTCGATGACGTACATCCGTGGAAAGCATACCCTGACCTACGCCTTGAACTTCCAGCGGCGCCAGAACAACAATCTCACCAACCAGGGCGCTCGGGGATCCTACAGCTTCACCGGGATCAACACGCAGCAGGTTGGCGCGGACGGCCTGCAGATTGCGGGGACCGGCTACGATATCGCCGATTTCCTGCTGAACCGGCCCTACTCCAGCTCCGCCACCCGCTACAACGGCAACAACAGCTACTACTTCCGGGAAACCACGGTCAGCGCCTATGTTTCCGACGACTGGCGCGCGACCAACCGCCTTTCCGTCACCAGCGGCCTCCGATGGGAGTACTTTGGACCCTACACGGAAAAGAACAACCGGCTGGCGAATTTGGATGTCGCCCCCGGCTATACCGGGGTCGCCGTGGTGACGCCGCTGAGCGCAGCACCTTATTCGGGCGGATACACGCCGCAGGGGCTCACCCAACCGCGCTATCTCCTGTTCTCCCCCCGTGAAGGCATCGCGTGGCGTCCGGTGAAGGGTAAGCAGATCGTAGTCCGGGCGGGCTACGGCGTTTACTACACCGGCAATGTCTACCAGGGCTTCTCCAACCGGATGAGCCTGCAGCCGCCGTTTGTGAACTCGGTGAGCACCACGACCAGCCCTTCGAACGTTCTCGGACTCGAGAAAGCAGTCACGGCACTGGCAGCCCAGACCATCACGAACAACTTCGCGGTTGACCGGAACTACAAGCCAGCCTATGCGCAATCGTGGAATGCATCCCTGCAGCAGACGGTGGCGCGGTTCTATATCATCCAAATCGGCTACCAAGGGACCAAGGGCACACATTTGGATGTCCTGCAGAGTCCGAACCGCGCGCCGTTGGGGGGATCGTCGAAGACCACACAGGAGCGGTTGCAAATTCCGTACGCTTCAACATTCACATACGACCTTTCGGCCGGCAATTCCATCTACAACGCACTGCAGCTCTCGTTGTCGCGACGCCAGCAGCGGAACCGTTCGTTCAATTTGAGCTACACGCTATCGCATTCCATCGACGACACGTCGACGCTGGGCGGCGGGGTGGTCCAGATCGTGAACAACATCCGCAATGAGCGGGCGCGTTCGAACAACGACCAGCGGCACAAGCTGAACTTCAACTACCAGGTGCAATCGCCGGTGGGGTCGGACCGGACGTCGTGGAAATGGCACGCTATCCGCGGGTGGACCTTGCAATCGAACGTGAGCGTCAACTCCGGTTCGCCATTCTCGGCTACAGTTTCGGGCGATCCGTCCGGCACGGGCATCGTGGGTGGAGCGCGGGCGCAGGCTACCGGAGCTCCGGTGAATGCCGTCGGCAACTACTTCTTCAACTTGGCTGCGTTCTCGGTGCCGCTGACGGGCACTTACGGGAACGCCGGACGGAACACGATTCCAGGCCTGGTCAATTTCGGCATGAACGCCAGCGTGTTCCGGACCTTCCGGATCAAGGAAAAGCACACGTTGCAGTTCACGGTGCAGGCCGCCAATCCGCTGAACCGGGTGAATGTGACCGGATTTGGCACGGTCATCGGGTCCGTCAACGCCGGGCTGCCCACGGGCGCGTCCGGGATGCGGTCGATCACCGCCAGCACGAGGTTTAATTTCTAATGCGCAGACTGGTTTTTCTTTCGGCCCTGGTGGCCATCTTCGCGCAGGTGAATGCGCAGCAGAACAACAATGTTCCTGAAGCCACGGTTACCTTCAAGTCCGAGGCGAACCTTGTCGTCATCGATGTGGGCGTGAAGGACAAGTCGGGCAAAGTCATTCCGGGCTTGAAGAAGGAAGACTTTACGCTGATGGAGGACGGGAAAGCGCAGCAGATTTCCGTTTTTGAATTCCAGCAGCTGGATTCGGACGAGCCGCCTCCGGCAGTTCCCGCAGTCAAGCCCGTTCCCGGGGCCAAGCCGGAAGACAAGCCTGTTGAGAAGACCACCCTGCCTTCCGGCAAGCCGAAACCGCTCATCCGCTTCCAGGACCGACGCTTGGTGGCCATGTTGTTCGATTTCAGCACCATGGGCATTCCCGAGCAGACCCGCGCGCAACAGTCGGCGCTCCAGTTCATCAAGGAGCAGTTGAAGCCTGCCGATATCGTGGAGATTCTGACCGCCGGAACGGGTCCGCTCAAGGTGGAGCAGGACTTCACCGACGACCGCGACCGCCTGGTGGAAGTCATCAAGGCCTTCCCGATCGGCAATGCCAGTGAGCTGGCGGCGGCGGGAGGTAGCGGGGACGACACGGCGGGAGACGATACCGGTGCCGCGTTCGTGGCCGACGAAACCGAATTCAATATTTTCAACAATGACCGCAAGTTGGCGACGCTGGAATCCGCCGCGAAACTGCTGGCCGCTTTCCCGGAAAAAAAGGCTCTGATTTACTTCTCGGCGGGCATCGAGCAATCGGGGCACGACAACCAAGCGCAGCTGGAATCTGCTGTGAACGCCGCCAAGCGGGCCAATGTTGCCTTTTATCCGATTGACGCCCGTGGCTTGGTGGCCTCGGCACCGGCGGGAGATGCCAGTTCGGCGGGTGGACGCGGATCGAGCGCCTTCCAGGGCGGCAATGTGACGAGCCGCGGCAACAGCCGCAACAACTCCCAGGAAACGCTTTCCACGCTGGCCTACGACACGGGCGGGAAATTGTTTGTGGATGACAACGACCTCGCGGTGGGCATGCAGAAGGCGCGCGACGACATTTCGAGCTACTACATCCTTGGGTACTACTCGACCAACGGCAAGATGGACGGCAAATACCGTCGCGTCACGGTCAAGATGAACAATAATCTCCAGGCCAAACTGGACTACAAAAGCGGCTACTTCGGGGACAAGGTGTTCAAGAAGTTCTCCAGCGACGACAAGGAAAACCAGCTGGAGCAGGCGCTGATGCTGGGCGATCCGCTGACGGACCTTTCGCTTTCGGGAGAGGTCGGGTTCTTCCGCTTAGCTCGGGACCGCTACTATGTGCCATTTTCCGTGAAGGTTCCGGGGGCTGAAATCGCCTTGGCCAAGAGCAAGGGGAACTCGCAGACGGAACTCGAATTTATCGGACAGTTGCGGGACTCTCATAGCAAACTGGTGGGCGTGGTCCGCGACGGCATCAAAATCAAGCTGGCCGAGCAAACTGCGGCGCAGCTTGCATCCCGCCCCATCGCCTATGACACCGGATTCACAGTGCCGCCCGGGACCTACGTACTGAAGTTTCTCGCCCGCGAGAATGAGACGGGCAAGATGGGCACATACGAACACAAGTTCGTGATCCCGGATTTGGCACCAGACAAGCCTGCGGAGCTGAAGATCAGCTCGGTGATTTGGAGCAACCAGCGGCAGCCGATTGCCCAAGCCATCGCGTCGGTGGAAAAGAAGAAAGTCCTCGAAGCGGATCCCTTGGTACAGGACGGACAGCGGTTGATACCGTCAATCACGCACGTGTTCCGCAAGGACCAGAATCTCTACGTGTATTTGGAGGTCTACGACCCCGGCTTGGGTACGGACCAGAAGCCGAGTGTTGCGGCCACGCTGACGTTCTACCGGGGCAAAACACGGAGCTTCGAGTCGCAGCCGGTTCGGCTGGATACGTTCCTGGCCAAACGCGGGCAGACCTTGCCGGTGCAGTTTCAAGCACCGCTGGCGCAGTTGGCTTCCGGGCGGTATACATGCCAGATCAACCTGATCGACGAGGCCGGACGGAAGTTCGCATTCGAACGGACCGACATTATTGTGCTTCCGACGCCGAAACCGGTTGCGCCCGTGGTTGCGAAACCGGCGGGCAGCGGGCAGTAGCCATCCGAACGGCCAAAAAAATATGCGGCACGGAAGGTGTGACATTGCACCCATTCCGTGCCGCATATTTTTTAGCTGATTGGCCCTAATTCAACACAAACATATACAGCCCGCCCGCCCCGGTGGCCAGCACATGCTGCTTGCCGTCCACTAGGAACGTCTCGGGAGGGCTCGTTAAGTTCCCGATCTCCGCATGCCAGAGCGGTTTGCCATCCGTGGCCCGGACCGCCTCGATACCGCCGCCGTTCGACATGAAAATCACGCCGCCCGCAGTCGAGGTCAAGCCTTGGCTGTTCGTCGTCAACTCGTGACGCCACTTGACCTTGCCGGTCTGGTAGTCAATTGCGATCAGGTACGTCGGCCATGTCGCGCCGCCACCGTTCTCGTTGATGCCGCCCAAGCCCATGGACCCGCGCGGATCCGGCTCCAGCAGATATGCGATGTGCAGCGTATTCATCTCATACACATAGAACAACCCGGTATCGGGCGAGAACGTGGGGGGAGGAAAGTTCAGCACGTCGCCGTTCACCAAGGAACCCGCGATACTCGCGTCCTTGTGCGGATTTCGTTGCACCTCGCCGCGCTTGTTCAGATTCAGCTTCGAATCCGGG
Source organism: uncultured Acidobacteriia bacterium (assembly GCA_903893525.1). Lineage (GTDB taxonomy): Bacteria > Acidobacteriota > Terriglobia > Bryobacterales > Bryobacteraceae > BOG-234. The sequence continues at coordinate 10,646 of CAITMP010000594.1, forward strand.
CTCACGTCGGAGGCATAGTTGTTCACCAGGCCCAGCTTGCTGGTCACCAGATGCTCGCCTGTGACGCGGTCGAGCACGTAGAAGTACCCGTTGCGCGTCGCCATCATCACCAACTTGCGCATCTTGCCGCCGAACATGGCGTCGGCCAGAATCGGGGTCTCGGTGGAATCCCAGTCGTGGGTATCGTGCGGCGAGGTGGAGAAGTACCACTTCAGCTTGCCAGTCTCGACATCCAGCGCCAGTAGGCAGGAGGTGTAGAGGTTGTCGCCGTCGCCGCGGCCTTGGGTATAGGCGGGGGTCGGGTTTCCAGTGCCGAAAAGATAGAGGTGCGTTTCCGGATCGTAGGATCCGGGAATCCAGGAGGTGCCGCCGCCATGGCGCGCCGCATCCAAGCTGGCCCAGGTCTCCAACCCCGGATCACCGGCCTTTTGCGCAGTCGAGTAGAACCGCCACTGCTCTTCACCGGTCTCGGGGTCGAGCGACTTCAAATAAGCCGGCTCGTCCGTGTCATTACCAGTACCCACAATGATGTGGTTCCCGATGACCATGGGAACGTTGGTGGAGAAGTATTGCTGTTCGAACGGGGCGATTTCCTTTTTCCAGACTTCGCGGCCGGTCTTGGCGTCAAGGCAGACCACCCAGTCGTCATGCAGTTCGAAGTAGATGTAGCCGTGCCACATGCTGGGGCCGCGAGTACCGGTGGTGGTACCGCCGCGGAACTTCCAGTAGTAGTGCCAGATCACGGAACCGTCGCGGGCGTCGATTGCATAGACATCGTTGATCGATGCACCGTAGAGGACACCGTCCACATACAGGATGCCGCCGCCGAAACGTGTAGGGCCGCAGTTGTTGACGCTGCCGTCTCCGAGGCCGCCCACAACGACGGGAGCCGCAGCACCGCCGCCGAAACCGCCGCGCCCACCGCCGCCGCCAGGACCGCCGGGGCCCCCGCGTCCGCCACCGGCAGCCGCTGCCGGACCGGTGCCATTGGGACCGCAGGCAGTGGTGATGTTGTTATTGACCCAGCGGAGGCTGAGGTTCTTCACCGTCTGGGTATTGATCTGCTTGAGCGCGCTGAAGCGCCTTCCGGTCATGTCGCCGGAGTAGCTCGTCCACTGGTCGGAGAGCGGCTTGAAGATGTCGGTCGGATCCAGTCCGCCCTTTTGCGCCAAAACCAGAGCGGGAACCGCCAGTAGAATTGCGATGAATATGGATTTCTTCATTTTGGCCTCGCTCGTTTATAGAATCGTCGCCAGGTAGGCGGTGATGTCGTGCATGTTCTTGTCTTCGGGGTCGTCCAGCACGAGCAGCATCTTCCGGTGGGCGTCCTGCGGGTCCTTCACTTCAATCTTGGGTACGCCGGTGGGGGAATTGTGGTCGATGGGTATGGACTTGCGGGTGCCATCGGCAAGGGTCAGTACCACCAGAAAGTCGTCCTTGCGCAGGAGGCGTCCTTCGAACTTCTGGCCGTTGGCGAGGGTAACGGTCGCGGTGCGGTTGCCGCCGGGACCGAAGCCGCGTCCGCCGGCACGCCCGGAAACCCAGCGTCCCTGGAGGTCCTTCGGATCGTCATACTTGGCGCCGATGCCCTTCAGGTCGCCGGTGATGGAGTGGCAACTGGCGCACATTTTGCCGAATTTCGCCTCGCCGGCCTTGGCGTCACCGATGAGAACGTTGTAGGTCAATCCGACGGGGTTGCGTCCCGGAGGGCTCCCCTGGCCGCCCATTTTGGCTTGGACGCTGTGGATGTATTCGGCGATCGGAGTCGTATCCGTTTCCGGCAGGTTGATGCGTGGGTTGTGCTTGGCGACGCTCGCGGCCACCAATTCGCCCTTTTTGTCGCTCATCGTCTCAGTGGAGCGGAGCAGATTGGCACCGTTCTGGGCTGGGGTCTTGTCGATCACACCGCGCAGATCCGCCGCGTGGCAGGAGGCGCAATTGCCGTCATACAGCGCTTTGCCGCGCGCCAGCACGTCCTGCGGAGCGAGCGGTCGGGTGTATTGGGGGAACCCCCCGGAGCGGCCCGGCCCCTGCGCCATCAACGGGGCGACGGTCAATATACCGACGGCCAAACTCCATGCGTACCTCTTGGCGTACCTGCGACCCATGCTTCCTCCCTGGAGAAATTCCAACAGCGATTATATAAGGTTCGGAGCAGTCCATACACATATTTACGCCCGGACCGCCCCCAGCCGTATATAGTTGCCTTGAAACGATACAAAAACGCAAATGGAGTCCATGCCCCCGACCGCCTTCCACCACATGCAGGTCACGGTGACAGATCTGGAACGCTCCCGTGCCTTTTATGGCGGCTTTCTCGGGCTGCTGGAGATGCCGCGCCCAGAATTTCCATTTCCCGGCGCATGGTTCCAGTTGGCCGGCGGACAGGAACTACACATCGTCCGCGTTACGAATGCCAACTGGCAGCCTCCCAAGACGCTGGAGATCTACGAAACGCATATCGCCCTCCGTGTCCACAGCTTCCAATGGGCGCTGGACCGGCTACATGCCGCCGGTTTCCATGAGGACCTTCCCGACGACCACGACCTCAAGATCGTGATCAAGCGCAATTCCCCAACCGGGTACCCGCAAGTCTATTTCTTCGACCCCGACCGACACATGGTCGAGTGGAACGCTGCGGTGTTGGACTGATACAGATGAATCTGGAGAGTTACCGATGACATTCCCGAATTTGCAACGCCAGGCCCTCGGGGCCCTTTTCATTGCGGCGGCACTCGCAGCCCAACAGCCGCCAGTGCCTCCGGGCTCCGGTGCCCCGTCGCCAGAAGGCCGCGGACCGGGCGGCGGCGGTCGCGGACGCGGACAATTGGGCGGGCAGGCGGCCGGTTTCGTCGTCGCGCCGGTCATCGACACCGTGGCACCGGAAATCCCGGCCGACCTGAAGCCCGGCGGCATCCTGATTTTCTCCAAGACCAGCGGATTCCGCGAGGAGGCCGCGATACAGGCGTCCAACGTTGCCCTCGCCGTCATTGCCAAAACGCACAACTGGCCCTACTTCATCACCGAGAACGGTGCCGTGATGAATGCCGCGCAACTGGCCAAATTCAAGCTAGTGGTCTGGAACAACACCAGCGGCGACAGCCTGAACGATGCCCAGAAGGCCGCGTTCCAGACGTGGGTGGAAAATGGCGGCTCCGTCCTCGGCACGCACGGCGCGGGCGGCGACCCGGTCGCATTTCCGGCACCCCGCACGGTTTCCACTTGGAAGTGGTTCATCGAGACCCTGTTGGGCGCGCAGTTCACCTCCCACTCGGCCATCATGCCTGGCGACGCCCACGTTGTCGACACCAAGAGCCCGATCACCAAGGGCCTTCCGGCGGTGATGCACCGGGCCGACGAGTGGTACGCATTCACAGAATCCGTCAGCAAGAAGCCGGGCTACCACGTTCTGATCACGGCTGATGAGAAGAGCTACACCCCCGGCCGGGCGACCATGGAGGGGGACCACCCCCTTGCTTGGTGGCATTGCGTGGGCAAGGGCCACGTGGTCTATTCGGCACTGGGCCACGGCGGCATGATGTATGCAGAAACCCCGCTGATCCAGCTATATGAAAACGCCATGGCTTGGGGCCTGGCGGAGCACGGACACGCTTGTGCGGCAGGAAAGTAGGAAATCCATGAAAGCAACGAAGACAATTTTGATTCCAGTGGGCATCTGTGCGGCGGCGCTGGTCCTGCTGATGCCGAGCGCACGATCGCAGGCACCGGCGGCACCAGCCCAGGCGGGAGCTCCTCCGGCACCGGGCGCGGCACCGGGCGGCGGCCGAGGCGGCTTCCTCCGTGGCTCCGCCGTGCCTTTTGATTATGCGGATAACGAAGGCTGGCAATCGCTATTCGACGGCCAAACGATGAAGGGCTGGGACGGGGACCCGCGCTTTTGGTCCATCAAGGACGGCGCGATCTACGTGAACCCGACTTGCGAGAAGCCCACAGGCACCATCTACACCATTTGGACTGGCGGCGCCCCGGCTGACTTCGCGCTCAAGTACGAGCTGAAGGGCACGGGCAACATCAACGGCGGCATGCAGTTCCGCAGCTATATGACAGCGGACCCGAACGTGGAATTCCAGTATCCGGCGCGTCCGGCACGCGGTGGAGCCGGTCGTGGACCTGGCGGCCCCGGCGGTCCCGGTGCGGGCGCTCCGGGTGGACGCGGCGCGGTTGCAGGTGCAGCGGGTGCACCAGGAGCAGCTCCCGGAGCGGGTCGGGGTCCCGGACGCGGTCCGGCCTGCGCCAATCCGGGTACACCGCCATCTGCTGCCGAGCGCGCCAAGTGGGACATGTTCGGTCCCCAAGCCGATTTCGACGGCAACAACAACTTCAGCGGCATGTTCTACGAGCAGGGGGGACGCGGCATCATCTCCATGCCCGGCCACGCCATCCTCGCCGAAGCCGGCAAGGTGCGGGACTTGGGCGTGATCGCCGACAAGGCCACGCTCGATTCGTGGTTCAAGAAGGACGACTACAACCAGTTCCTCGTCGTCACGAAGGGCAACACCACGTCCATCTATATGAACGGCCACCTTACGACGCTGTTCATCGACAATGATCCGACCTATTTCCGCTCCGGCGGGAAGATCGGCCTCGAAGTGGAATCCACAGGCGAGCAGTTCGCGCGGAATATCTACCTGAAGCGGTTGTAGTGCCGCGGGGGGCGCGATCGGATGGCCCATTGGCCCCCCCGCAATGCTATTTCGGCAGCCGGACTTGGAAAACCGTCCGCCCCGGCTTCGATTCCACGCGGATCGAACCCTTGTGGCTACGGATGATCCGATGAACGATGTCCAGGCCCAAGCCCGTCCCTTCGCCCATCGGCTTGGTGGTGAAAAACGGGTCGAAAATCCGGCTCTGTACGTCCGCAGGGATTCCCGGTCCAGTGTCCGCGATCTCGATAAGCACCGCTGCCGGTTCCACGCACGTCTTGACACGAAGGAGCCGCGGCTCGCCGGGAGGCAGCGCCTCCATCGAATCCAGCGCGTTGTCGATCAGATTCGTCCAGATCTGGTTCAGAGCGCTCCCGTTGGCGCGCACCTTCGGCACCTGCGGCGAAAACTCGCGAACCACCTGCACCCCGTGCTTGATCTGGTGCTGGAACATCCGCAGCGTGACGTCGATCCCGGCCTGGAGATCAACCTCCGCCACGGGACTCTGGTCCATGTAGGAGTAGGACTTGATCGACTGGACCAAATCCGAAATCCGTCGCGATGCCTCCTCGACTTCGCGGGAAAGGCAGAGAATCTCGTGATCGGCCACCAAGGTTCTTAGACCATGCTCGGCGGCATTTCGGCTCACGATGGCCGCGATCGGTCGGATCTGGTCGGCCGTAATGCCCGCGTCCACCAGGCTGGCCGCCAGTTCGCCCGGAAGTTCCCGCGATTCCAGCCAGTCGGACAGATCTGCTTCGAGATCGGCGCGTTCCAACTCGTCCATTACTCTTGGCGAGCTGCTGCAATCGGCAATGCTTTGGGACAATTC
>CAITMP010000595.1 GCA_903893525.1 uncultured Acidobacteriia bacterium
CCCTCGGGACTGCCCCCGTTCGCCCTGCTCGACGGCGTCAGCTTGACCGACACAACGACGCCGCCCCCACCGCCCCCGTCCGACACCCCCGAACCTGGCTCGATGGGCTTGGCGATTGGCGGATTCCTTGGAGTTCTCGGCATGGCCCGTCGTCTCAGGACCCGCTAACAGCCGCAGAATTCACTTTTCGCGAGACGGTGCCAAGCCATGGACAGAATCCGAGGATTCTGTCCCCAGGCCTTTTTAGCTGCAAGACCTGCTTACCCCAGCAAACCCCGAGCCCGCCGCACGACCCACTCCGCCTCGGCGGCCGACCCAGCCGTCGCCGTCAAATGCCCCATCTTCCGACCGCGCCGCGGTTCCATCTTCCCGTACAAATGCAGCTTCACCTCGGGAATCGCCAGTGCATCCGCCCATTTCGGCTCTTCGGGAAACCATACATCCCCGAGCAGATTCGCCATAGCCGCCGGACGGAGCATCTCGGTGCTCCCCAGTGGCAAACCGCAAACCGCCCGCAGCTGCTGCTCGAACTGGCTCGTCACGCAGGCGTCGATGGTGAGGTGGCCCGAATTGTGGGGCCTTGGTGCCAACTCGTTGATCACAAGCTGGTGGTCGCGCGTCAGGAAGAACTCCACACACAGGACACCGGTCATCTGGAATTGCTCCAAGATTCCCCGTGCGATGGCCTTGGCCTCCTCCGCAACCTTGTGTGGAAAGGCAACCGGCGCACTCGAAACATCCAGCACCCCGTTCACGTGGGCATTCGCGCTCGGGGCATAGAACGCGCAATCGCCGTGGACGCTGCGGACTCCCACCACCGATAGCTCCGACTCGAAATCGACCAGCGCCTCCAGCACCGCTTCCTGTCGGCCCATCTTCTCCCAAGCCGAGGTAATATCGCCCTGCGAGCCGACACGGTACTGCCCCTTGCCGTCGTACCCGAACCCGGCCGTCTTCAGGATGCCCGGCCCGAAATCCGCGCCCACCCGCTGGATGTCCTCCAAAGAGCGAATCGCCTCAAACCTTGTCACCGGGAAGCCGTGCTTGGCGAGGTAGGTCTTTTCCCGCAACCGGTGCTGGGTTGTGTGCAAAACATCGCCCGCCGGACGCACAATCGCATACCGGGCTGCGGTCTCCGCCGTGGCCGCCGGAACGTTCTCGAACTCAAAGGTCACTACGTCGACCGCCTCCGCGAACTCGCGGACGCGGTCGAGATCCTCATAGGCTGCATCGATTTCCACATCCGCAATCTGGCCCGTCGGGGAATCGCGGTCGGGCGAATAGGTGTGAACCCGGTAGCCCATCCGGCGCGCCGAAAGTGCGAACATCCGGCCCAACTGGCCGCTGCCGAGGACACCGATCGTCGATCCGGGTAGGATCGTCTTGAGGGAATGGGTTCCGGGATAAATCGTTTTCAAGGGAGTGTGTCTTCGAGGACCTTCCGCGTTTGACGCTCGCGGAAAGCTTTCAATCTGGCGCGCAACTCTGGTCGGGTGTTCGCGAGAATTGCCACCGCGAGCAAGCCGGCATTTTTTGCCCCCGGCGCGCCGATTGCCAGCGTTGCCACCGGAATGCCTCCCGGCATTTGGACGATGGAAAGCAGCGAATCCATGCCCTTCAGAGCCTTGCTTTCCACCGGAACACCCAAAACGGGCAGAGTTGTAAAGGCGGCGGTCATGCCGGGAAGATGGGCTGCGCCGCCGGCACCGGCGATAATCACCTCAAGCCCGCGATCCTCGGCCCCCTTGGCAAACTCCGCCAGCAAATCCGGTGTACGGTGTGCGGAAACAATCCGGCATTCGTGCGGGATTTCAAACTCGGTCAGTACCTCGTCCGCCGCCCGCATGGTCTCCCAGTCGGACTTGCTGCCCATAATCACGGCAACCAGAGGGGAGGCAAGGGCGGGAACAGGCTCTACCGGCCGGGTACTACTGGACTTGCGCGAGGGTGAATCCAGCTTTGCCATCGAAACTCCGTCTTTGTGGGTGGAAGCACCATTGTATCAATTGGAGCGGGAGGCCTTTGGTGGAGCCAGTTGGGACTGTGCATCCGGGCAGGTGACCACGTCGAAATTCAAATTCGGGTATGAGACAATGAAGCCCTAAGAAAGGGAATATGAAAATAGTAACCGCCGTCACATTACTCCTAGTGCTTCTATCGGGATGCGGTCCCGAAGCGCCGCCACCGGCACCAGTGAGCCCGCAGAAACAATTGGATTCCCTATACAAGGCGGGACGCGCGGTGGAGGATTTGCTGGCAAAAGGCGGCGAAATTGACGCGGCGGAATTCGGCAAGCTGAACGCGGCAATGAAGGCTGAAATTGAAGCGTTCGGAGGCCGGTCCGCTACCGATAAACAGCTACTTGGAAAATTTGTAACCGCTTACACCAGAGTCTCCGAGGTGTACGACATCGCCTCGAGTGTTTTGGACCTGTCGGCCCGTCTGCAAGAGTGCAAGACCAAGCAGACCCCGCGTGAGTGCCGCACCCAATTCGAGGCCGAATCCGCCGGTGTAGCCGAGAAAATGCTCGCTGCCGCAGCATTGCGCGGAGCGTGCATGCAGTGCGATCCAACCGCCAAGACCACGGCGACTTCGATCCTGGCCCGTGCCCTCGACCTCCACCAGAGTGCGGATCGCCGCCTTACCGGGATTCAGGCAGCGCAGTAGGAATCCATCGAACCCCGGGAGGCCGGGGTTCCACCTCCCCAACCACCCTTTAGACCTGTGACGGGTCCGAGTATCGCCGGTATTGTTCTGTCAGATGGGTGTAGGCAGCCCGCTGCGCCCTGATGATACTGGACCGCAAAAACTCCCGCTGGTCATCAATGAATTCACGGTCCTCTTCGGTCGCCTCGGACAGTGAGCGCTCATAACGGGGGATGTTGATAATTCCCTCCAGACGCGGTATGAATTCGTCATGGAAGTATTGGTCCGCCAGAGCCCGGAGACTTTGCTGTTTTTGAGGATCGAGGGCGTCGAAGCCAGGCATTTCCTCTGCTATTTCAGCAATGGCCTGATGCAGGAATTCGGCGTGGGTCATGACCAGTCTGGAGTCCTGCGTCGTTGAAAAGGTGAGAAGGTAATGTCGGGAAAATATTCTGGCGGTGAGGGTGAGATTCGAACTCACGGAACCCGTGAAGGTTCAACAGTTTTCGAGACTGCCGCAATCGACCACTCTGCCACCTCACCGCGCCCGAACTATTCCAGTTTGCCACAACCGCTATCGTTTTGTCACGTGCCTTGAGGACCGCATGGCCGGCTATCTCAAAAGAACACGGTTCCGACCGTTCTGCTTGGCCGCATACAACGCCTCGTCGGCCTCCGTCATCAACGCAATGCGGTCCATTCCCGACTTCAAGACCGTTGCGCCGAAAGTCATTGTTGTGCGGAACTCCTGGCCGGAGGCGTCTTGGAAAACCTCGGCATGCATCTTCCTCCGGACGTCCTCCAAAGTCGCCTGAACAGTAGCCGGGCTTCCGTCCGAGAACAGGAAACAGAACTCGTCCCCGCCCAGCCGACCACCAAAATCTCCGTCCCTCAGATGCGTGCGCACCAGGTTCCCCAGCGCGATCAGCACCTTGTCGCCAGCCAGATGCCCGTGGTTGTCGTTCACATGTTTGAAGTGGTCCACGTCACCAATCGCCAGAATCAGCCCCTGCCCACCGTTCGCGGCATCCGAGATCCGTCGTTCCATTTCCGCCATCAGATGTCTTCGGTTGGGCAATTGTGTTAGCGGATCGAGCATCGCCTCCACAGCCAGTTGCCGCTCCACTTCCTTGCGTTCCGTAATATCCGTCTTCGAGCCCGCCATCCGGACGGGATTGCCGCTTTCGTCGCGGATACAACGTCCCCGGTCGAGGATCCAACGCCAAGACCCATCCTTGGCCAACATCCGGTACTCGCACTCCATGCGGGGTGTCCGGCCATCCAAATGGGCTTGCATGGCGGCTTCCGTGGCGTCGATATCGTCGGGATGCACCCGGCTCTTCCATTCGCTCCGGTCGTCGCCGATTTCGTCCTCGCGGTAACCCAGCATCCGCTTCCAAGCCGGGGAGCGGTAAATCTTGCCTTTGACGATATCCCAGTCCCACAGCGCGTCATTATTGCCGTGGAGCGCCAACTGCCATCGCTCCTCTTGCTCCTGCTGGACTTTCTCGGCATGTTTCCGGCTGGTAATGTCCACCGCACTACCCAGAAGCTGCGTCACCCTACCCGCCGGATCCCGGGTGAATGCCGTTTCCCGTGTAAGCAGCCATCGCCAGACCCCTTCGGCGCTCTTCACCTGGAACTCGAACTCCAATACTTCGCCGTCGGCCAACTCCGCGCACCGTAGGTGGAACGCGCGCAGGGCCACCCTGTCGGCTTCACTGATAAAGGGCCGCAACCCCTCGTCGCTCAGCGCTCGCTCCGCCGAGTAACCCAGCACCACCGCTAGCATCTGGTTGACATAGACCCAGTTCTGCTTGTCCAGATCGTAGATGTAGACGATGCTCGGGGTCGTAGTCAGAATGCGTTCGGAGAAGGCACGGGCGCGAGCCGCTTCCTCGGCAAGCCGCCGGCTGGTGGCCACAGACTGCTCCAACTCGGAATTCATGGAGGAGAGCTGAAGGTTCGTGTCCAGCAGGTCTGCTTGGAACTCCTGCAAGGCCATGTCCTGCACCCGGCGCAATGTCACGTCGTGGAACACCAGAACGCGGCCGGGCTCCTTCCGCGAGGGCCCCCGCAGCTGGGCTATGCTCACTTCGAAGTGTTTTTCCCCGGTGCCGCTTCCGGTCTGCCACACAAAACGCCACCCTTCCCGCAACTGCGCAGGGTCCAAACCAGGAATTGCCGGGAGGTGGCTTCCAATGTTTTCCGCGGAAAGACCCAAAATCCCCATCGCCGCTGGATTGGAATACAGCAACCGATGGAAGTCATCAATCACCACCACGCCGTCGGAAAGCTGCTGCACCACGACGTCGTATGCAACCGGGACCAAGTCGAATAGCCCGTACCGCTGCAGGGACAGCACAAACAGAACCGCACCCACCGCACATCCCAGCGGCGAGAGGTCCAGACCGGGGAATGGACCCAAGCGGTACGTGTAAATCGCATTGGCGGCCCAAGTCACCACAATCGCCAGAACGATCGGAATGGCCTGCCAGGACCGTACGGTCCTGTTTCGCCGGAGGGTTGCGGCCAGCAGGGCCGCCCCGCCAAGGCTCGTGCTGTAGGCATAGACCTCGAAAACCCAGAACCACAGCCCGTAGCTGGCCTCCGAGTAACGGATATTCCCGCGGGTAAATGGGACGTACCGTGTCCAAAGCAGGTGGTGGTAGTCGTTGGTCAGCGCGATGAATAGGGTAAGTACCGGAATCGCAAGCAGAAATCCCAGCGCAACCTGCCGCCACCCTCCGAGCTCCCTCCGGTAGTCCAACGAGAACAACAGGCACATCAACGGCGCAAACGCCGAAACGTAGCTGACCTTGGCCCAGAGAAGTTGTGCGACCAGAGTCGTCGATAGCTGGAACCCGGCCTCGGTGGTCGTCCAAGCACCCGCAACCACGGAGAGGAATACACACGCCCGCGCTCCAGGCGCACCGCGACGGCGCAGCGCGAGCGTAGCCGG
>CAITMP010000596.1 GCA_903893525.1 uncultured Acidobacteriia bacterium
CTCGGCTTCGAGTCGGTCGGCGAATCCGACACCGAACTCCCCGTCGGCGGCTCCTACGCCTTCCGGATCCGGGGTGAGGACCACTTGCTGAACCCCAACACCATCAGCAAGCTCCAGCACGCCGTCCGCAACAACTCCTGGAGCACTTTCCAGGAATACTCCGATTCCATTGATTCCACAAACCGCAAACTCTGCACCCTCCGCGGCCTGTTCGAGTTCAAGGAAGGCAACGCAATCCCGATCGAGGATGTCGAGCCCGCCACTGAAATCGTCAAGCGCTTCGCCACCGGTGCCATGTCCTTCGGATCCATCTCGAAGGAAGCGCACGAGACCCTCGCCATCGCGATGACCCGCATCGGCGGCAAGTCCAACACCGGTGAGGGCGGGGAAGACGAGGACCGCTTCACCCGCGATGCCAATGGCGACCTCCGCCGTTCCGCCATCAAGCAGGTTGCCTCCGGGCGTTTCGGCGTCACCGCCCACTATCTGGTGAACGCTGACGAGCTCCAGATCAAGATGGCGCAGGGTGCCAAGCCCGGCGAAGGCGGACAGCTGCCAGGCCACAAGGTCGATGAGGTGATCGCCCGGGTCCGCCACTCCGTCCCCGGCGTCGGCCTTATCTCGCCACCCCCGCACCACGACATCTATTCCATCGAGGATCTCGCCCAGCTCATCTTCGATTTGAAGAACGTCAACCCGAAGGCCCGCATCTCGGTCAAGCTGGTTGCCGAAGTCGGCGTCGGTACCGTCGCGGCAGGTGTCTCCAAGGCCCACGCCGATGTCGTTCTCATCTCCGGTTACGATGGCGGCACCGGCGCTTCGCCGCTCACCTCCATCAAGCACGCGGGCGCACCGTGGGAACTCGGTCTCGCCGAAGCCCAGCAGGTCCTGGTCATGAACGACCTCCGCAGCCGAATTGTCGTCCAAACCGATGGCAAGCTCGCCACCGGTCGCGACGTTGCCATCGCAGCGCTGCTCGGTGCCGAGGAGTTCGGCTTCTCCACCCTGCCGCTCGTCACCATGGGCTGCATCATGATGCGCAAGTGCCACCTCAACACCTGCCCCGTCGGCATCGCCACCCAGGACCCGGTTCTGCGTGCGAAGTTCAGCGGCCAGCCCGAGGACGCCATCAACTTCTTCTTCTTCATCGCCGAACAGGTCCGCCAGATCATGGCCAAGCTTGGTTTCCGAAAGCTGGAGGACATGGTCGGCCACGTGGAAATGCTCGATACCCGCAAGGCTGTCGAACACTGGAAGGCCAAGGGGCTCGATTTCTCCGATATCCTCTACAACCCGCCCACGCCGTCCCGTGTCGCCCGCCACTGCACCACCAAGCAGGACCACGGTCTGGACGACGCGCTCGATTACACCCTGATCGACCACGCCCGCGAGGCGCTCGAAAATGGCACGCCGGTTGACATCCGTCTCCCCATCCGCAACGTCCACCGCACCGTCGGTGCCATGCTATCGGGTGAAATCGCCCGTCGGCACGGTTCGGCCGGCCTGCCTGACAACACCATCAAGTGCAAGTTCAACGGCTCCGCGGGCCAGAGTTTTGGTGCCTTCCTGAACAAGGGTGTCACCCTGGAGCTCGAAGGCGATGCCAACGATTACGTCGGCAAGGGCCTCTCCGGCGGCCGTATCATTGTTTATCCGGCCAAGAACTGCACCTTCGTGCCTGAGGACAACATCCTCGTTGGCAACGTCGTCCTCTACGGTGCCACTACCGGCGAGGCATTCTTCAACGGCATGGGCGGCGAGCGCTTTGCCGTCCGCAACTCCGGGGCCAGCGCGGTGGTGGAAGGTTTGGGCGATCATGGCTGCGAGTACATGACCAACGGTCTGGTGATCGTCCTCGGCAAGACAGGACGCAACTTCGCCGCCGGCATGTCGGGCGGCATCGCCTACGTCCTGGATGAGGACGGACAGTTCGCGCACCACCAGTGCAATAAGTCTTCGGTTGACCTCGAAATGGTGTTCGACCCGAGTGACCAATCCCTCCTGAAGGATTGGATTTATCGCCACTATGAAGCCACCGGAAGCCCCAGGGCCAAGCGCATCCTCGAAAACTGGAGCGCCATGCTGCCCAAGTTCGTCAAGGTCTACCCGCACGAGTTCAAGCGCGTCATGACCCAAAGGGCGCAAAAGGAAACCACCCCGACCCTGCGGATCCCCCCCGTGGAATCCCGCCCCACCGCCACCCACGTCTAGGACCCCCAAATGATGACGCCACCATTTACTTTCTCTTGTGGGGCAGGCATTCTTGCCTGCAGCCGCCTTTCAGGCGGCCATAACCGTACTTCCCGGGAGTCCCTCTAACATGGGCAAACCAACAGGCTTTCTCGAATTCCGCCGCGACCTCCCCACCCGTCGCCCCGTTGCCGAACGCATTCAGGACTGGTTTGAAATCTACCAGCCCTACCCCGAGGCCAACATCCGCGAACAAGGTGCCCGCTGCATGGATTGCGGCGTGCCCTTCTGCCATACCGGTTGCCCGGTTTCCAACATCATCCCGGATTGGAACGACCTCGTCTTCCGTGGCCGCTGGCGCGAAGCCATCCGCGTTCTCCATTCCACCAACAACTTCCCGGAATTCACCGGCCGCATCTGCCCCGCGCCGTGCGAGGCCGCCTGCGTCCTCGGCATCACCGACCCCGCCGTCACCATCAAGAACATTGAGAAGACGGTGGTCGACCGTGCTTGGGACGAAGGCTGGATCACCCCGGAAATCGCCCCCGTCCGCACAGGCAAGCGCATCGCCATCGTGGGTTCCGGTCCCGCCGGACTCGCCGCCGCCCAGCAGCTCGCCCGCGTCGGCCACTCCGTCACCGTCTTCGAGAAGTCCGACCGCATCGGCGGCCTGCTCCGCTACGGCATCCCCAACTTCAAGATGGAGAAGCACCTCATCGACCGCCGTCTCGACCAGATGCGCGCCGAAGGGGTCGAATTCGTCACCAACGCCCACGTCGGAGGGAATGTCCATACGTCGGATCTCAAACGCGACTTCGACGCCATCCTCATCGCCACCGGAGCCGAAGCTCCCCGAAACCTCAATGTGGAAGGCCGCGACCTCAAGGGCATCCACTTCGCCATGGAGTTCCTCCCGCAAGCCAACAAGGTTTGCGAGGGCGACACCGTGCCCGACCAGATCCTCGCCACAGGCAAGCGCGTCGTCATCATCGGCGGCGGCGACACCGGGGCCGACTGTCTCGGTACCTCCCACCGCCAGCACGCGGCCAGCGTCATGCAGTTCGAGCTGATGCCGAAGCCCCCCGCCGAGCGTTCGCCCAGCACCCCGTGGCCCCTCTGGCCACTCCAGTTGCGCACCGAAAGCGCCCATGAGGAGGGCGGCATCCGCGATTGGTCCGTCAATACCGTCCGCTTCAGCGGCGACGAGCACGGCAACGTCAGGAAACTGCACGGCATCCGCGTCGGCGCACCGCCCAAGTTCGAAGCCCAGCCCGGCACCGAATTCGAGTTGGATGTTGACTTGGTCTTCCTCGCCATGGGCTTCACCGGCCCTGTGAAGAACGGACTGCTGGAGGAACTGGGAGTCGCCCTGGACAACCGCGGCAACGTGGTGGCGGACCCGAACTCCTACATGTCCTCGGTTCCAGGTGTCTTCGCCTCGGGCGACGCCCGCCGCGGCCAGTCACTGGTTGTCTGGGCCATCGCTGAAGGCCGCAAAGCCGCCAAGGGCATCGATGAATACCTGATGGGTACGTCGAATCTGCCCGCATAGGAGCAGCACATGACTATCCGGCCAGCCACTCCCGAAGACCTCCCCGCACTGCGGGAGGTCTTCACGGAATACGGCGCGTGGGTGGCATCGATTGGCGGGGACTTGTGCCTGGTGGACTTCCGGCGCGAGACGGAGGCTCTCCCAAGCTCTTACGACCCGATCCTCGTCGCGGTCGAATCCGACCGGATTCTAGGCTGCGCAGCTCTCCGGCCCCTCGGACCGGGTATTGTGGAAATGAAGCGCCTCTACGTCCGACCCGACGCCAGAGGCCTGAATCTGGGACGCCAACTGGTGGAACAAACCATCGCGGCAGCCAAGGCCAAGGGCAACAAAACCCTGCGTCTCGACACCCTTCCAACGATGGCAACCGCCATCGCCCTGTACCGGAAACTCGGTTTCCAAGAGATTCCGCCCTATGGCAACAACCCCAGGGCCGCCCTCTGCTTCGAGCTTGCTATTCTATAGAAAGACCGGGCGGTTAGCTCAGCCGGTTAGAGCACCTGCCTTACAAGCAGGGGGTCCACGGTTCGATCCCGTGACCGCCCACCATTCCTTTCCAAGTTCAAGATATCATGCGGGTGCGGGGATCGCTCTTGAAGGCGCCCGTCCTGCAAAACGGACACGTTCGTCCACCCAAATTGGATGTGTCTACGGTGTCGGTCGAATTGCATTCCTTGCACGGGCGTTGCGGCTCATTGGAATCGACCATGAATAGTGACTGTTGGCAGATGTATTGAATGCCTTCAGCCACGTGACTTCGGCTACGAGCGCTATTTCTTATTGACCACCATGTGTGGCGGGTCGACGTTGTTCTCGTTGCAGGCGTATTCCTTCACGTCCTCTTCTGGTGCGAGGATGGAAAGGCGGGTGACTGTCCATGGTGCCTTTAGAACCGCCGGGTCCTCGAAGGTCATGGATACTTCCAAGTGCCCGTAATCCGGGCGGCGCATGCGCTCCACCACGTGCAGCGCTTCGGTGTTATGGTGCCCGTCGCCGTCCAGCCAGCCGATGGCGTTGAATCCAACCCGGTCTATGACCAAGGTGTCGCCCTCCCAGTGTCCAACCGAATGGCCGTACCAAGTGGGGTCCTCGTTCTTCGGATGGGGACGTCCGTCCAAGTAGATTTGCCGGTAGGCTGGCTCGTCGTCGTCGTAGAGTTCGATCATCAGTTTGGGCGTTTGCACAAACTTGACGAACTGGTTGTACCAGAGCACCGCGTGGGGGAGGCAATAGGTGGCCGGGGTCAAGCTGCCGTTTGGCATGCCTGCGGGGAGCCATTCGGGGGTACCTTTATCGATGGTGACCGGCCAACTCCATACGCCCGAGAAATCCACATGTCCGTCGGCTGTGCGCGGGGTCTTGCCCTTGGGTGCCACGCGGCGGAGACTGGACAGCGCGGCGTCCTGGCCTTCGCCCGGAACTCCGCCCATCGGCAGATAGCCGAGCTTCACGTCGAATTTGGCCGTGCCTGTGGCGTCCACCGTCACTCCGGCCTTGTTTAGTGGTGCCAAGTAGCGGATCGAGGTCACCGCAAGATCGTAGGTCCCGGCCGGGAGGTTTGCGAATGAATAGGCTCCTGTGCTGGTTGAGATCGCTTTCGCGGCCTTTCCGGTAGCGGTATTCTTTGCGATCAACTCGGCCAACGGCACCGGCAGGCCGTCCGGGGCGGTCACAATGCCCTTGAGTTCCCCCGCCGCCGCTGCCTGCGCGGTGACCAGTACGACCCACAATGCGAATCCAGCTGTTCGTCCCATTAGGCCTTCTTGGCCTTCGGAGCCGCAGCCGCGCCGCCCTTTTGCAACTGGTCGATTTCCGACCACATCACCTTGCGGTCCTCGTCCAGAGCCAAGTTGGTCAGGATGACGGTGGCCGAATCTGCCAGTCCGACTTCCAGATTCGCCTTGGGTTTGCTCAGAGTCTTGCAGTCTTTGAAGAAACTTTCCAGCTCGATGTCCACCGGGTTGCGCGGCTCCTCCGGCATCATCACGCCCTTGGAGTACAGCCACTGGCGGGCGAACTTCATTTCCTTGTCGACAAACGCCTCGTTCGGGCCCACCTTATCGCGGTCGAGCAGGATCGGCACGCCCTTGGCGGCACCGGCCGCGACCATTGTCGCACCGGCGACATAGGCCTTCTTCTCGCCGGCCTTGGTAACCGTGGGTGGCGGGGAGGGTTCGCGGTACCAAGTGGCCAGCACCGGGTGGGTGTCGTCGCCGACCGTGATTTGGACCGCACCCTCGGTACCCATGATCAGTTCGCCGAACTCCGTGCGGGTCGCGTTGAACAACGGCAGGTGGGAGCTGGTCGAGATGTACATCGAGATCAGCTTCTGCTTCTTCGGGTACTTGTAGATCATCTGGATGTTGTCCATGATGTCCCGTCCGTCGAACTGGTAGTCATGGCCGCCAACGCCCACGATCGATTCCGGCGGGGCACCGAACATCCACTCGGCCACGTCCACTTGGTGCGAGGCGAGTTCCGCCGCCAATCCGCCCGAGAACTCACGGTACAGCCGCCAATTGGCCATCTTCTGGTCCGCCAGATTTGGCATCGGCTTCATCTTCCAGCCGGGATTGCGGTTCCACTGGGAGTACATGTGGGTGACGTTGCCCAGGATACCCTTGTCCACCATGTTCTTGACTGCTTGGTAGAACTCGCTGTAGCGGCGCTGCAAGCCTACCTGCAGGACCTGCTTGGGACGCGCCTCCACGAGCGTGCGCAGTTCGGCCATTTCGGTCGCCTTGAAGACCAGGCTCTTCTCGCAGAAGACGTGCTTGCCAGCCAGAAGGGCGTCCTTGGTGACCGGGAAGTGCAGGAACAACGGGACGGCAATGATGACGGCGTCGATGTCGTTCTTGCTGAGCAGCTCGCGGTAGTCCTTGAACTTGGCGGGATTGGTGCCAATGGTCTTGGCCGAACGGTCGAGGTGCTCCTGGCTGACATCGCAGAGGGCGGTGCATTGGCCGTTGTCGATGCTGTGAAGGTGCTTCAGCAGATAGTCGCCACGGCTGCCGGTGCCGATGACGCCGTAGCGGAGCTTGTCGCCCGGGGCGGCTTTCAAGATTGCCGGTGCCCCGGCGATAGCGGCAGTGGCCGCTCCTGCAACTTTGACCGCGTCGCGGCGGGAGAGATTGTTCGATTGCTCCATGTGCGTTTCCCCAAGTCCAGAATTGGACCAGCCTAATCAGTCAGTGTATAACTTCCGTGGGTACGGTCGTGCGGACCTGTGTATAGGACGGCGGAGTCCCATTCCGGGGTGGAGAACATCTCGGGGCGGGATGTAAGGATCACGCGGATGGAGTCGGCTGGAAGCATGCTGTCAAATGGGAGCCTCGGGTGCCTGCGGGTGTCCGGTTCAACCAGCGCCAAGAGGTGCAAAGCCCCGTGGATGTCCCCGTCCAGCGCGATGGCGTAGCTCTCCGCGCCGGTGTGGAGGCTGAGGATGGTTTCGGCGTCGTCGAGATTCCAGAGAAGGAAAGCGCAGATTTCAACGGCGTGCTCGAACCAGTCCGGTTGGATCGCCAGGTCGAGGTGGATGTCGACGCGCTTGCGCTCCTCGCGGGCAAATTCCCGGACCTGCAAGGTGCCTGTGTGCGCCGTGTTCTTCCAGTCGACCATCCGGGCGGTGTCGCCGCTCTCCCATGGGCGGACCCGGTGGAAATCGAGGCCATGCCCCCGGAAGCGGGATTCGACCTCGCCTGTGATGCGGGTGAGCAGTTCGTCAGCGTCCGATGTCGGCGTGGGAGCGGGGTACACGATGGTTTCCCGGTGGAGCGGCACCGTCGTGGACTTGCGGACAAAGCCGAACGGAAAGGCCGTTGTCAATGCAAAGAGATTGTCGAGGTGGCGGCCGCGTCTCGGGAACGTCACCTCGACCGGTGCTTCGAGGGTAGTTCGTCCGGGGATGACTGGAAAGTAGGCCGGTCTGGACAGGATGGGCGGGAGGTTGGTATCGGGGTCCGGCTGTCCGGAGAGTTCGATGGAGAAGGACGGCGTGAGGTATTTCAAATTGCGCACCCGGACGATAGCGGGTGCCGGCATTCGCGCCGAAACATGTTCGGGAAGGTGGAGTTCGATCTCCAAGCCTGCAAGGACAAGTCGGCTCAGAAACCCCGAGACGACGCCGAAAGACAGCATTGCGGCGAGGATCAGGAAAAGCAGGTTGTTGCCCGTCGCAAAGGCGAAGAAGCCGATCAGCACGATGGTGGCGGTGAAGGCTACGCCGAACCAAGTGACACTGTAGCGCCAGCGGCCGAGGAAGAGTTTCCGGATTCTTGTGGCGCGGCCCATCTCCCAATTATCCGTCTGCCTCAATCCGATATGATTTCAGTGATGAAACGGATCGCGTTTGTACTCCTCGCTACCTCGATGTTCCTGCCGATTGGGCTGTCGGCACAGTCGAAGCAACTCTTCAACGGGAAGGATTTGACCGGCTGGGAGCATGTCGGGCCCGGAAAGTTCGTCATTGATAACGGCACGATCAAGACCGAGGGTGGCATGGGCCTCCTCTATTACAAGGGTGAGGCGTTCGGAAATTGTACTGTCAAGGTCGTCTTCAAGACCGTATCGACGCCGGGTGCGAATTCCGGTGTCTATATTCGGATGCCGGAGCAGCCCAAGGATCCCTGGTACGGAGTCCATTTCGGCTACGAGGTACAGATTGACGGCCAAGCCGATGATTGGCATGCCACAGGCGCGATTTACTCGCTGGCGAAGATCGAGAAGCGGGTCCAGAAGCCTGCCGGAGAGTGGAATACGATGGAAATTGTGTTGAAGGGCTCGGAGACGCTGGTGCGGCTGAACGGCGAGCAGATCAACGATTACAAGGAAGGCCAGCCTGTGCCCGAGCGCAAGCAGTGGTTCGAGCCGGTGCGCGGACCTAGGGCGGATACCGGGTATATCGGGCTGCAGAACCACGACGGCAAGTCGGTGGTAGTGTTCAAGGAAATCTCGGTTTCCAAGTAGGGCCGGGCCGACCCGCAGGCTAGCCCTTGTCGCTCTTGCGCTTTACGTCGATATTGAGGCGCTTGATCTTCTGGTTCAGCGTCGAAAGCGGCACCCGGAGGGCCTCCGCCGTCTCCGTCTGGCTGTAGTTGAAGCGTTCCAACTGGTCGAGTATTGTCCGGCGCTCGAAGTCCGCCACGATTTCAAACAGGGACGCATCAGTTGGCAGCGCCCCGTTCTCGGCCCTGCGCAAGCGGATGCCGCCGGCGTGGAGCAGGTAGTCGGGCAGTACATCCACCGGGATGATCTGGGTCGATGCCAAAACCACCGCGCGTTCCACCACGTTCTCCAGTTCGCGGACATTGCCGGGCCACGAGTGGTCCAGCATCAACTGCATGGCATCCGGCTCGAAGTGGAGGGTGGAGTGGCCGCCCGGCTCCAGGAATTTCTCGTTTTCACGACTGAACTTGTCCAGGAAGTGCTGCACTAACAAGGGCACGTCCTCGCGACGGTCGCGCAGGGGGGGCAGGTTGATGTTGATGACGTTCAGGCGGTAGTACAGATCCTCGCGGAATTTGCGCTCGTCCACCATCTTGCGGAGGTCGGCATTCGTTGCCGCGAGAATGCGGACGTCCACCTTGACCACTTCGTTCGATCCAAGGGGGGTGAACTCCTTCTCTTGGATGACGCGGAGGAGTTTGGCCTGTGTTTCCGCTCCGATGGTGCCGACTTCGTCGAAGAAGATTGTCCCCTTGTTGGCGACTTCGAAGGCGCCCTTCTTGTTGTGGATGGCGCTGGTAAAAGCGCCCCGCACGTGGCCGAATAGTGTGGATTCGAGTAGGTCAGAGGGCAGGGAACCGCTATTGACCGGAACGAAGGCATGGTCGACGCGGGGGGAATTGGCGTGGATCGCCTTGGCGATCAACTCCTTGCCGGTGCCCGTTTCGCCCGTAACCAGGATGGTGGATCGGCTCGCGGCCACCTGGCTGACCAGATCGAGCACACGTAGCATTCGGTCGCTCTTGCCCACGATGTTGGGAAAGCTGTAGCGCTCCTTGAGCGCGCGCTTCAATTGGGTGTTTTCATCGACGAGGCGCTGGCCGGAAATTGCGCGGCCAATTTCGATCAGGAGCTTGTCGTTGTCCCATGGCTTCGACAGGTAGTCGTTTGCGCCTAGCTTGACCGCTTTTACGGCTGCTTCGACGGTGCCGAACGCCGTGATCATGAAGACCGGGGTGTGGCGGTCGCGTTCGCGGATGTAGTGGAGTACCTCCATGCCGGATTTGTCCGGCATCATGAGGTCGAGCAGGATCAGATCCCAGACGCGCTGCTCGAACTTGCGCTCGCCCTCGGTGCCGTTGTGGGCGAGGCCGACCTCGTAACCCTCCATCTCCAGCAGGAGTTCGAGGCTTTCGCGAATCTCCACTTCATCGTCGATGACCAGGATGCGCGTTCTGGAACCGGAAGTTGTCGTCATGCTCTTGCCGCCGTGGCCGAAACTGGAGTTGCAATGGGGGGGAATTCCAAGTGGAAGCAGGTACCCTCGCCGGGTTTTGAGAGCGCTTCGATCAAACCGTGGTGCTCCTGAACTATACCGTAGGTGACCGAAAGGCCGAGTCCGGTGCCCTTCTTCGCGCTCTTGGTGGTGAAGAA
>CAITMP010000597.1 GCA_903893525.1 uncultured Acidobacteriia bacterium
CCTACCAATCCGCCGTCAGACCGAGGCTGGAAAACCTCGTTCCGGGCCTCTACTACCTGCTCGGGTGCGAGCCCGAGTTCTCCAAGGTCTTCCCTTGGGTACGATCCATTGCCCGGATCTCGCCCGGCGGCGTACCCCGGCACTATACTTTGGAGCCGATGGTTGGAGGACTTTGGATGGCTCCGTTCGCGATCTTCCTTCCCTTGGTGGCGATCACGGGCCGCGCCAGGCGCATTCTGGTGTTCATTTTGGCCCTCGTTGCCGGGATCCTGCTTTTCCTTGCAGCCACTGGCTGGAGCGTCCCCCGCTACCAAGTGGACTTCCTGCCTCTGGTTGTCCTCGTGTCCTGCGTGGCTGTAGCAGTCGCATCGACACGGATGCCATCGTTCTTCCGCCGCACCTTGACAGCCCTCCTTGCGACAACGGTCGTTTTTGGCACCGCAGTCAATCTGGCATTGGGCGTCGCCGGCCCGATCAACGAAATTCTCACCGAAAAACCGGCCCGGTACGCCAGGATCGCAGCGTGGTTCAGCCCCGTCGAGGAGTACCGCCCAAGGCTCAATCCGCCTTTCCACGCAACTTTCCAGATACGGAAGCGACCGGAAAGGCAGATCCTCCTCCTCGCGGGTGTGCCTTCCCGGCCCTATGAGTTGGTATTGGAGCCATCCGGCTTGCTTGTCTCCAGTTTCGGGGGGCATGACCAGACCTTCCCCGTGCAGAGCATGGACGACGAGCCGACCCATTGCGACGTCGCTTTTGAAGCTTCGTCCGGCGAAATCCAAGTACGCATGGCCGGACAATTGGCGTTGCGCCACAGGATCGGCACGATGGTTTCCATTCCACCAATGGTTTTTCCGCCCGGCCACTGACGTTGCGGTCACGTTTTACCAAGACTTGCACGCGCAGAGCCGGTACCAAGGTCTAATAGATTACGTAAGGATGAACGGGTGAAGCCGAAGAATCTCTGGTTCAAGTTTTCCATCTGCGTTGGCGGGTTGCTGGGTCTCCTTTTGTTTGTGCAAAGTGTACGCACATACCAATACGTGTCGGAGAATCTGGTGCGAATGGAGGCCGGACGCGAGGCGGAACGCAGGACGAATTCCATCTCGCGCGCTTTGCGGCTAACGGGCTCCTCGCAATCCTCCACGCTTGCCCCCGTTCTCCAGGAGTTGGTCAAGGAAGCACCCGAGCACATCGCATGGATTCGGATCTTTAATATCGACGGCAAGGAGATCGCCGAAAGTACCAAGGTTCCCGGTGCCCCGGCCTACAAGCCCGGACAGATCGAAAAACTTCTCGCCAACCGGAACCGGGTTCCGGAGGAACGCGATTTGGCCAATGGCCGCGTCATGATCGTACTCTCGCCGATGCGTGGCGGGCCGGGCGGAGGGCGTGGGCGGGGACCGTCCGACACCCAGAGCCAACCACCCCCTCCCGATTCCACTGCGGACCAAATCGCACAAGCTGCAGCCCAAGCCTTCATGGAGCCGCCGCCGGACTCTACGCCGCCCAGCATGCCGCCCCCCGGCACCGTGCGCGGGCAGGACCTATCCGATAACGACAAGACGGGTCGGGCGGGTACCCCACCCGATGGCCGACGTGGTGGATTCGGTCGGGGACGTGGAGGACGACCGTTCGAAGTAGTGGAAATCGGCGTGTACCTTGGCGGGGTCTCCAGTAATTTTGGACCCCTCCAGCAAAACCTCATTCTCGGATGTTCCGCGGCCTTCGCGCTCCTCGGCGCGGTTGTCCTCATCGGGTTCCGTTTTCGCCACTACATGCGCGGCAAACACATCGAAGAGGAGCTTTCAATCGCACGGCGTGTCCAATTGGACCTGTTTCCAGACCAGGACGCCCTCGTTGGCAGCCTTGCCTTCGCCGCCAAGTGCGTTCCGGCCTACCAGGTTGGAGGTGACATCTATGACGTCTACCAGACCGACGACGGCGGGGTGGCCCTATTGTTGGGCGATGTCTCGGGCAAAGGTCTACCCGCAGCGCTCCTGATGGGTGTGGTTCAAGGTGCCGTTCGCGCCAGTTCCCTTGGCGGTCCTGAGCAGTTGGAGCAGGCAGCCGAGCGACTCAACCACATTCTCTGCATGAAGACTGCCCGGGAGCGATTCGTCAGTCTGTTCTGGGGAGTCTTCGACGCGGAGACCGCCCGCCTCATGTACATCAATGCGGGCCATTTGCCGCCGTTGCTGATTCGCACCACCGCCTCCGGCAATGAGGTTGTCCGACTTTCCGAGGGAGGCCCGGTCCTTGGCCTGTTGCCCGGAATGCGGTACCGCGTGGCAGAGGTCCCCGTTCAACCGGGTGACCTGCTGATCGTTTTCTCGGACGGCATTTCCGAGGCTGCCAACGCCGCCGATGATGAATTCGGAGAGGACAATATCATCGCTTCCGTCGCGAAATTCGCAGACAAATCCCCAGGCGACGTGTGCGCCGGTATCTTGGAGGATGTTCGGACCTTCATAGGCACCGAGCCTCCGCGCGACGATCAAACATTGATGGTGGCCCGATTGGACCCGGCCCCCCGCGTAGATTGGTCACGACGGCTCGAAACTGGTAGGCGCCAAACCGTCGCGAGCGAGTAGAGCCACAGGCATTTACTCCCACGGACAGGTTCATTTAGGCCATAATGATGGGTTGGGCATCTTCAACCGGATACTGCCATTTCTAATCGCATTGGCTGCTGTGGGTGTTGCGTTGGTCTTTCTTTTGGGCCCGTACGGGCTCATGGAGCCGACCAGATTGCAGGACAAGGACATCCTGTCAGCCGCGCTTCACCTCGTAACCTGGCGCTGGCGGATCATGCCCATCTGCTGCGCGATTTGTATTCGGGCTCTGGTAGCGCGGCCTTATTCCATTGGAATTTGGCTGTTGACTCTGATCGCCGTCGCCACCCTGCCCTTCAACTTGCTGAACCCCTATGAGCTCCGCAACAAACCTCTGCCCAATCCCAAGTTCGTTCCGATTGCCCAATCGGGCTTGGACCCATCGGAAAGGATCTTGGGAATCACCATCCGGGGCGAATCACGGGCCTACCCGATCCGCATTCTCGCCTACCACGCAATCCTGAATGACCAAGTGGGCGGTCAACCGGTCGCAGCCACCTACTCCCTCCTCAGCCATTCGGGCCGCGTTTGGAGTCGGGTTCTGGGGGGGCTCGTGCTCAATCTGCGCTTGATCGGGAATGCCAACCAGAATGTTCTGTTCCAGGACGACAAGACCGGCTCGTGGTGGCAACAATCGATCGGTAGGAGCGCAGCGGGCCGACAAATCGGCAAAAAGCTGGCCGTGGTCCACTGCGACGAAATCACCCTCGGTCAATGGGCAGCAGAACACCCCACCAGTTCCGTCCTCGTCCCGCAACCCGAGTTTGCCGCCAACTATGTCTCGGACTTGGACGCGGCCGCACGGAAAATACCGTCGATTCTGGAAAGTGAGGAATACTCGGGCTTGGTTGCGCGCGATCTGGTCTTCGGAGTTCGGATCAAGGATGACCCAAGGGCATACCGGGTTCCGGCACTCCTGCGCGCCCGACTCCTAATGGAAAGAATGGGGGGTGGTGTAATCCTCCTCGTTGTGGGCCCCGACAACCAATCGGTACGTGCTTGGCGGCTTCCCAAGGATGCGCTACCCTATACGCGCATCGCGGACTCGGCCGACGGTACCGGTCCCGTAATGACCGACGTCGATGGCGCATTGTGGAACTTCCAAGGTTGCGACCAAACGGGCAAGTGCTTGGAACCAGTTGAGGTAGTGAAGGAATACTGGTTCCAGTGGCACACAAACAATGCGGAAACGTCGGTTAGTCGACTGCGGTAGGAGAGGCATAGGTTCACACGGTCCTCTCGGCTACTGGAGCTGTCCGACCAAGGTGTCCAAATCGATCCCTGCCTGCGCCATGATGCTTTTCAGGGTTCCAAGGGTGATTGTTTGGTGCTCGGGTACGGTGAGCAAGTCTTTACTTGTCAACGTCCAAAATAGGATCACCCAGAATGGCACGTACCGGGCATACCGCTGGATCGGCTTTCGGAATCGTCACCCCGGATCAACCCGCGCGTTCCGCGACTTGCACTAGTCCACGAACCGTTCTTTAGAGTTCGGGGCGTTGCCTGAAGCTATTCACCAATCAGGACCATGAGTGCGGCCAACAGCGATGGCAGATCCTGCGTGGCCGTGTCCC
>CAITMP010000598.1 GCA_903893525.1 uncultured Acidobacteriia bacterium
AAGTGAGGGAGGAACCGGTTCGCGGCCAGGTCGTCCGCTTATTCCTCAGAAGTTGAGCTTGACGCCCAACTGGATCACGCGGGTGGTGATTCCCTGGACACCGGCTCCAACCGTTCCGAAGGTCTTAGACCGAATGTTGCGGTCCAGAGTCTGGGGATCGGGATTGAAGTGGTTGAGCAGGTTGAAGAATTCCGCGCGGAATTCGAGTGCGCGGTGTTCCATGAACCGGACATTCTTGGTGGCCGAGAAGTCAATATTCTCGGTTCCCGGAAGGCGAATCGAATCGGTCCGGGGAGCGGTACCAAATCGTCCGTTGGGGGTGAGTGAGAACGCCCCGGTATTGAACCAGCGAACCCACGTGCGGGCTCCTGAATCCAAGTTCGGCGTCTGGCCCGCAACCACATCCGGACGGGAACCCGTGCCGGTTCCGGTCGTGTCGACGCCGTAGTCGATCGTGCCGGGGAAGCCGCTTTGCAGCGTCATGATCGTGGATACCTGCCAGCCGCCGAGCACCTGCTTGGCCAAGCCGTTGCTGTGCACAAACAAGGGCACATCGTACAGGATCGTCTGGACATAACGGTGCCGTAGGTCGAAACCCGAGTTGCCGCGGTCCGCGCGGGCGTTGTAGATGTCCTGGGGTGCTCCGATGTAGAAGCCGCCGCCGACCTGCCCGCCGATGTCGTTCGGACCGGAGATCGACTTTGCCCAAGTATAGGCGGAAAGGAAGGTGATGCCCTTCGATGTCCGGCGTTCCGCCTTCACCTGCAGTGAATGGTAGATCGAGTTGCCGTTCGACTTGTCTGCGGCCACGGCCCGGAGGAACTGCTGGTTGGGACGGCGCGAGTTCAGCGAGGCCAGCCCGGGAGTAGTGGGATCCACCACCTGGATTGGACGGTTCATGTCGGCATAGGTGGTGAACAGGCGCGTACCCTTGGAGCCCACATAACCCGTGTCGAGCACGATTCCGAGCGGCATCCGGTGCTGGATGTTCAGGTTCCACTGCTGGATGTAGCTGTCGCGCATGTTCTGGTCGTTGCTGACCGCAAAGTTCAGCGCTCCGGTGGTGACCGCGCTCGAGAACGGATCGTTGAAGAAGATATTTGGCTTCCCGGTCAAATTGCCGGTCACCGACGCACCGGCTGTTGCCTGCGCACCCTCCGCCATGGCGAAGATGGCGTTGGAGATTTCCGGCGTGTAGTAGATGCCGTAGCCGCCCCGGATCACGCTCTCACCCGCGAAGGCCGGGCGCCATGCGAAACCGAAACGCGGTCCAAAGTCGTTGTAGTCGGGCTGGATCAGGCCTCGTCCGTAGGGGGAGTTCTGAGGTGTCACAACGTTGCCGAGCAGGAATCCATTT
Organism: uncultured Acidobacteriia bacterium; assembly: GCA_903893525.1. GTDB lineage: Bacteria > Acidobacteriota > Terriglobia > Bryobacterales > Bryobacteraceae > BOG-234. Next base: position 1,358 of record CAITMP010000598.1, read on the forward strand.
TGGTAGATGTCGGCAAACTTGTCGTCGGACTGCTTGTAGCGCTGGTAGTAGTCATAGCGCAGGCCGAGCGTCATGGTGAGGCGCGGCGTCACCTTCCAGTCGTCATTCACATAGTAGCCCTGCCAAATGTTGTGAAGGTCGGTGGACGTGTGTGCCGGATTCACGCTCGCCGTCTTCACGTAGCCGAGCATGAAATCGGCTAGTGCGGCGCCAGTGTAGGTGCCGTCGAAACCGAACGCGCCGCGGGGGGCGCGAGCTTGTCCGAATGTCACCAGCCGGCGATCCCACTCGGCACCGATCTTCAGGAAGTGCTTGCCGGCCTGGATCGACAATGTCTCAGTGATCGGCATGATGCCGTTCGATCGGACGCGCGGTCCAATTTGGCGCTGTAGGTTGTAGGTGTCGTACGAACCGTCGGCACCGGAAATGCTGATGCTGGGAGGACCGTATTCATCGGGACGCCGTGAGACGAGCGGCAAATTCATCTTGCCGACAACATCGAAGGCTGCGTCATTGGTGGTGCCGAAAACTTCGGACTCCGAGAACTTGTGCCATCCGCCCCGAAGTTGGCTCACCATTGTTGCCCCGAACGTGTGGGTCCAACCGGCAGCCCAGTTTTGGGTGCGACCGAGATTGTTGCGCTCGTCGTGGCCCCAAACCGGGATGCCGGCCTCATAGGTGTCGTTGAAGGTGTAACGGACGTTGACCGTGTCCTTGGTGGAGAAATTGTGGTCGATCCGGGAGGTGTAGTTGTGCTGGTAGGAGGTCGCGCTGAAGGGCGTCGTGAGGTAATTTTGGACTCCGGCTTGGGTATTCGGCGTTGGCTCGTAGTTGAGGAACGCCAGCGATTGGGGGCTCAGAATCGATTTCGGGAGCACGTTGCCGGCATAGCCGACTCCGAGCGGATCCTTCAGCTTGATCGCTGCACCCTTTGAATCCGTGAGGGCGGAGAAGTCACCGGCGCGCTGCGCGGTGGTTGGAACCAGGCGGTACTGCGCGGAGGCTCCTTGGGCCGCGAACCCGGATTCCCAATTGAAGAAGAAGAAGGTCTTGTCCTTGCCGTGGTAGAGCTTCGGGATGAACACCGGACCGCCGAGATTGGCACCAAACTGGTTGCGGTTCAAGCGCGGCGACGTGACACTCTTGCCCGCGATCGCATCGTAGCTCTGCGTGAATTGGTCGTTGCGGTTGAATTCCCACAGCGTTCCCTTGTACTGGTTCGAGCCGCTGCGGGTCAAAATATTGACCTGCGCGCCCGGAGCGCCGCCGGTGTCTGCACCGTAGCTGCTGGTTTCCACCTTGAACTCGGCGAGCGAGTCGACCGAAGGGGAGAAGCTGTAGGTCATCGCATCGTAATCCATCACTTCCACGCCGTCCAGGAAGTAGCGGTTGGCCGTATCGCGCTGACCGTTTGCCGAGGCGGCGGTTGCGCCGTACCCAGGGTCGGTCTGTCCCACGGAACCGCGTCCGCGCCGGACCGTGATGGAGCCTGGTGTGCCGGCCTGGACACCGGGAATGAGCTGCGTGAGTTGGATAAAGTTGCGTCCGTTCAGCGGCAGGTCAACAATTTTCGCCGCGTCGATGACGGTGCCGACCACGGCATTTTCCGTCTGCAGTTGCACGGAGTTTGCACTCACGTTGACTGTTTCGCTCACGTTGCCGACTTGGAGTGCGAAATCGAGACGCGCATTTTGGTCGACTTGCAGGTTGACACGTTCGTTCTGCTGGCCTTGGAATCCTTCCTTGGATGCCGTAACCTTGTAATCGCCAGCTTGCAGGAACGGGATGGAATAGTTGCCGCCGGCATCTGTGGATGCCTCGCGGACCGCATTGGTGGAAAGACTGGTGGCACGCACTGTGACACCGCTGATAACGGCACCGGACGAATCGGAGGCGGTTCCCGACAACGTGGCGGTGGTGGTTTGACTGAACGCGGTTGCCGTCAACATAGACAGCAAGGCCGCAGCCCCGAAAATTCTCTTCATTTCACCATTCTGACACGAAACCTTTGGGGTGGTGTAGTTGGTACGCCCTACCCTAGGCCTGGGTCTAATATTCGAATCGGCGGACCACGCCAGCCATGCCAGGGATGGAGTTCGGAATCGGAACGTACTCGATGGAGGCCTGGAATGGCTTGAACTTGCCGCACGCCAGCTTGAACTCGGTCGGACCGTTTTCGGACCGTCGCACGAATTCCACTGCTTTTGGTTCGGGAAGTTGAACCGCCATGCCCTGTCCCCCGACGTTGAGTTGTAGAAAGTTGCCACCGGGTCCGCACGCAAGGGCTTCCACGGAAGCTTCAATGACTTCAAGCTTTTCGCCCGGTGTGGGTGGAAATGCGCTCTTGGTCCGGGCTTCGAGGAACCCCGCCAGGTTATCCAGCGGAGCGTTTTCCTGGGGTGTTTTGGCCCACTTGCGCGCGGTTGCCAAATGCATTGCGGCTCGCGCAACGTCACCCGTTTCCAGATAGGCGTAGGCCAGTGTTGAAAAGAGCGCCGGTGCCCGTTCCGGCGTTACGGCCTTGATTGCCATGAGTGTGGCAACGGCGTCGGCATACTGCCTGGCCGCGACCCGGACCAATCCCAGTTGAAGGAGTGCATGGCATAGTCCGGCTTGGACTGGACAGCCCTTTCGAGAATGGGCAGGAGCTCGGCGGCGCTTGCATTGTTGGCGCGCTCCATCATGGCGAGTGCAAGGCACATTTGGGCATCGCTCTCGCCCGCCGCGAAAGCCCTGCGGAACAGCCCGCGCGCCCTTGCCATGTCGTTGGCGGCCAGCGCTAGGTATCCAAGCGACTGCGCCACTCCGGGCATGCCCGGTTGGCGGCGCTCCATGTCTTCATATTCGACCCGTGCCTGGGCCAGTTTTCCGGTTGCGGCCAAGAGATCGGCGAGCATAATCCGTGCGTCGAATGGCCCGACTTGCGCCACGCTTGGCTCGGACTCCGCCTTTCCCAGTGTGGTCTTGAAGACGGTGCCGTAGATCTTCTTGCGCGTGAAATAGTTCTGGAGGTCCAGGAAAATTTGGACCGGAAGCTTGCCGTAGGCCGATTGGCATGCCTCCGCTGCCGTTGCGCCCCGGTGGAGCGCCAGCAGGAACTTCCCGAAATTGTCACGGTAATCCGGTGCCAGGAAAAGCATGTGGGCCAGAGCCCAGCTTTGGGCGTAGAAGAGGCCCGTGCGGTCGCCTTCGTTGTAGATGGGCGACCGGTTGTCCACTCGGGTCAGAGTGTCGAAATCGATCCAGTTCCCGGCGTAGTTGGTTAGCATCTGCATCCGACCGGGAATCAATTCGCCGATGGCGACGCCGTCGCGGACCGTCTTGAGGGAAGAATACACGTCGGCCCAACCCTCGTTCAACCACGTTGGAATCCGTAGGCCGCTGTGGCGAACCACCAAGTGCATGTATTCATGCACGGCATAGGCGTAGCTGGCTGGAGAAACGTCCTGGATTACGATGTAGTCCCGTTTCTGTCCCGGAGTGTAGAATGCGACGGTGAGGGTATTCGGCGAATAGCCGGAGAACTCCTCTCGGTTCTTGAACGCGATGATTCGGACGGGAAACTCCGACGGCGGCTTCACTGGCGATGCTTTTACGAAGAAGCCCCGCACCTGCTCGAAATATTGAATCGCGTCGCGCCCGGTCTTTTCACTCTGGTCGGTGTAGAGCTCGAAGTTTGGACTGGTGAGGCGAATCCAGCCGCTTGGACCCTGGACAACCGGTGTCGGGGCCTGAGGCTCCGCACCAGTGGCCGCGGCGGACAGCAGGCAAAGTATTGCAGCATGGGCGAAAACGGCCCTCATGAGGGCACGCCCGCCGCCAGTTTGCGGAAAAGTTGTTCGAGCGTGGCCGCCGGTGATTCGCAGGTGCCGCAATGTACAGGCGAGATTTGGATGGCGGAACTTCTCGGCGCAGTCAGCCAGTGGAACCGTTCCCTTGCGGTCAGAAGGGCAATGGGCCCGGCGTCGGCAGCCGCAGCGCAGATGCGGGGGATCACCTCCACATTTTCGCGCAACTGTCCAAGATCCGCATCCTGCCAAAGACACGCCAAACGACCCTCATCGAATTCGACGCGCGCCCCGAGAAACTTGCGCTCCGAACAATGGAGAATGACCCCGGCGTTGATAAATTCGCCACGCTCCGGCCTCGGTACGATTCGGATAACCGCATAGTCGTAGGCAACCCGGCTGACCGGGGTCTCACTTGAGTTTCGCGTAGGCACGGATCGCCTCCTCCGCAAAAGGTGCCGCGTCCAAACGTCGGAGCAGGTAAGCTACGTAGCCGGAGCGCTTTTCTTCCGGTGTCGCGGCACCTTCCTCGGGCAGCAGCCAGGGGTCCGGCACTTGGGCGAGCACCGCTGCCAGGTGTGCCGCATCCAGTCGGCGTCGAAGCTCCAAGTCAACTGCGGCCAATTCGCTTGCCCACGGTAACAGGACATGGTCGCGGATCGCCGGAAATCCGGCTACGGCCTTCTTTTCAACGTCCTGCCAATTGTGGTGGAAGTACAGGCTCGCGCCGTGGTCGATCAAAGTCAATTTACGATGCCACCAAAGGAGGTTCGTGTTTCGGGCTGTCCGGTCAATATTCGTTACCAACGCGTCGAACCAGACACAGGCCGAGGCTTCCCATGGATCTACCTTGGGCCTCGTGCCGGGATCGAACGTTACCGAGCCCGGAAGGTAGTCCATCCCAAGATTCAACCCGGTGCTCGCCAATACGAGTTCCCGAACTTCCTGGTCCGGTTCGTTGCGCCCCAGCGCCGGATCGACGTGCATCAGGACCAGTTCCGGGATTCTCAATCCCAGCAGCCGACCGATTTCCCCCGCTACAATCTCGGCAACGAGAGCCAACGGGCCCTGCCCGGCAGCCCGGAACTTCAGTACGTATGTCCCGTCATCGTCAGCCTCCACAATCGCGGGGAGGGACCCGCCCTCCCTCAGTGGTGTCAAGTACTGCGTCGCAGAGACGATTCTGAGCACAAGCCGATTCTACCGGTTGCGCTCGGCCCGTGCACTGGCTACCCGCGAATATTCCATGTCCTTGACAACCGCTGCTGCGGCTGCGTGGGCCAATGTCGAGCTTTCCGCCATCCCCACCATTTCGAAGGCCGGCACTTCCTCGGCCTCCTTGATGAACGAGAGCCCATCCAACTCCTGGTCGTACTCAACCTTTAGAAAATCCCCGGGCCGGATCTGGCCGGAGGCGATCAAATTGGACATCGGATGCACCAAGGACCGCTCCATGGACCTTTTCAAATGCCGGGCTCCGTATTTCAGGTCCGTACCCTCCCGCAAGAGGTATGTCTTGGCATCCGCCGACAACCCAAACACGAAAGGTGTAGTGCTTCCCGCATTGAAGATGCGTTGCTGCAGGAATCCCAACTCGATGTTCAGGATGCGCTGGAGCTCCCAGCTTCCCAAGGGTTTGAACACAACCGTCTTGTCAATTCGGTTCAGGAACTCCGGTGTGAACTTGCGCCGGGCGGCTTCGAGGCCGGTCCGGGTGATTTTCCGGTCCAAATCCGGATCGGCATTGCCGGCTCGCTGCTGACGTTCTACCTCGGCACTCCCAAAACCGAGTTTGGGTGTCATGAGCGCACTCATTTCGGCGGCACCCAGGTTGCTTGTCATGAAGATCATGGCGTCATCAAAACACACCCTTCGGTTGTCGCCCAAAGTCAAGGTCGCCTTGTCCAGAATTCCGAGGAGCAGGTTCCACAGCGCGTCGCTGGCCTTTTCGATTTCGTCGAAAAGCACAAAATTGATCTTGACCTGCTCCGTGTGGTGCTGCTTCAGCATCTCCTGACTCAAGAGCGCGTGTGTCTCCCGATGGCCGAGGTATCCCGGAGGGGATCCGATCAACTTCGCGATTTCATGGCTGTGCTGGAATTCCGAGCAATCGATCTTGGTGATCGATTTCGGATTCCCCAGCAGGCATTCCGCGGTGGCTTCCACCAAACGTGTCTTTCCCGTGCCCGTTGGACCAAGAAACAGGAAATTCCCTATTGGGCGCCCCGGCGTGTTCATGCCAGCCAAGTACATCTGGTAGATGTTCACGATTTGCTGGACAGCCTCATCCTGCCCGACAATTCTCTTCAACAGCCCCGCTTGGAGCCTCTCCGCCTCGTGGCCCGTCATCGACGGGTCCAGTTTTTTATGTAGCCGGATCATAGTCCGTTTCCTCAAATTCCGACGAGGAATCCGCTTCGTGCGAGCCTCTCCGCCCTTTTCCCCGACGCGCCCATCCCCCGGCGCATCCAACAAACTCTTGCTCTCTTTGGCCTCTCGATCCTTCATTGCGCAATCTTGAGGCCATCCCGCCTCAGCCCTTCGATTTTGGTCTCGACGGCCGGATCTCAATCCGGCTCACTGTGGTCCGCCTCGGCATCCGCAGCATGCAAGCCACAACCTCGGCAACATCCTCCGGGGCAATCTTCCAATCCGCCCCGGCATCCGCCGGTCCGCCTCCAAACTCCGTCGCCACGCTGCCCGGCATGATCGATGTCACCCGGACCCCGTCGCTGCGATGGTCCAGCATCATCGCTTCCGAAAAACCGTTCAGCCCAAACTTCGATGCGTTGTATCCCGCACCGCCCGCGAAGGGGTTCTTACCCGCCAACGAGCTGACGTTGACGATGTCCCCACCTCCCGCCTGCTTGAATATCGGCAGAATCTCGTGCGAGCAATAGTATGCCCCTGAAAGATTTAGGGCAATCATCCTATCCCAGTCGGCCGGATCCAGCTCCGCAGTCGGATGGAACACTCCGACGCCGGCATTGTTGACCAGAACATCGATGGTTCCAAACGCCTTGTGGGTCTCTGCTACTAGTTGTTTCACACTTGGCAGGTCCGACACATCCCCCAAAAGTCCTAGTACGACGCCCTTCGGGCTCAATTCCGACATCGCTTCGTCCAAGGATGTCTTGCTAGTACCACAAATCGATACACGCATGCCCTCCTCCAGAAGCCGTTCCGCGATTGCCCGTCCGATGCCGCGCGTCCCGCCGGTGATGAATGCCACTTTTCCGGTCAACTCATTGTGTGCCATGTTTCAATTGTCCCCCTTGCGCCAAATACACGTATCCCCTCAAACGCGTTACGATGGAAGGGAATGAGTGCTTCGGGTGTCGCCAACTGGCGTGAGATAGTCGAACGGCACCGCACCTCGCTGATGGATGACCTCGCGGCCCATCTTGATACGGAAATTCGGGACGCGGTGGCGAGTGCGGTACTAGCAGAGCGTCAAATCGCGCTGGAGCGGGTGGAGACGGCCAAGCGGGAAGCAACGGCAAAAGCTGTCGAAAAAACCCGCCGGCTGACCGCCGAATCCCTCAACCAGAGTCTGCGCCGCTTCCGCCACCTTCCAGCCCAGGGTCCCGTCTACCAATTGCTGGTGGACGCCAGCGCACCCTATGCTTCGCAAGTTGCAGTGGCCGTAGTCGAGGGCGATACCTTCCGGGTCGTCGCATCACGCGGACTGCCGGGCTCCGAAACGGACGCCATCGAATCGTCCTGGGCCGTTGCCGACGCCGCCGCCGTGGCGGCAACAATCGAGAGCCGCGATCCCGTTGTGGCACTAGCAACGGAATCGGAACTCTCGGCACCGCTGGCGCGTCTCGTTACCCAGGAGACGGGCCATGCCCCGGACGACGCCAAGCACGATTCGAAGGCCTACCTTTTTCCGGTCTTGTGCCGTTCCGAGGTGTTCGCCGTGATGGTGGCTTCGGGTCCTGTATCTGCCGCTCCGTTGGAATTGTTGTGCGAGGCCGCGGGATTGAAAATCGAGGCTCTGTTGCCGGAAGCCACTGCGCAGTTGGCACCGCTCAAGAGTGCCGGGCTTGTGCACATTTCCGGTTTGGCTTCCACCCCGGTACCCGTACCCCCGGTTCCGTCGGTAGGGTCCGATCCAGGGTCCGAATCCACTCCGGTTGTTCCAGCCGCCCGCGCGGACCGCAGGTCCTGGGACCAACTCACCTCGGACGAGCAGCGACTCCATCTGAAGGCCCAGCGGGTGGCACGCGTGAAAATTGCGGAAATTCGGCTTTACAACGCCGCCGCTCTTGGCAAGGGAACCTTCGTGGGCGATATTTACGGCACGCTGAGGAGCGAAATCGATGCTGCACGTACCGAGTTTCTCCAGTCGTACCTGTCGAAGTCGGCAACCATGGTGGACTACCTCCACCTCGAAATCATGCGGAGTTTGGCGAATGAGGATGAGCGCCTTCTCGGGAGCGATTACCCTGGCCCCATGGTATAGGATTCCGTTCCTGCTTCTTGCGCTGGCAGGCGTTGGGATGGCGGTGGAACCACCAGCTCTGCGCCTGGGGCAGGGAATTGCCGCCTACAACCTGAAGGATTACGCCTCTGCAATTTCCCATTTAAGGGGTTTGAGAACCCAGGTTCCGGCCTTGGCGGATTACGCGACCTACTATCTGGCGTCGTCGGAAATCCAGACGGGGGCCGTCGACGACGCCGTTGCCGAGCTTGCAGCCTACAAAACAAAGCCAGTTGCCTCCTCCCTATTCGCCGGAAAGCTAACGCTCCTCTATTCGCGCGCACTCCTCGATCAAAAGCGCGCTGCCTCCGACGCCAAGGCACTGGCGCTGCTGCGCTCCGATCCGGAGACTCTTCCCGAGCCAGATGCCACATTCACCCGTGCCCGTGCCGCCGAGGCCACCGGGGATCTGGTCCTGGCCGCCAAAAGCTACCAATCGGTTTGGTACTCCTGGCCGGAATCCGACTTGGCGGAACAATCCGCCACAGCGATCGAACGCCTTCGAGCTGCGCTTGGCGCGCAGTTTCCAGATGCAAACGCAGCGACGCGCCTTGCCCGGGCGGAGAAACTTCTCGATTCCCGTGCGTATAACAAGGCACGCACGGAATTCGCTGCATTGGCTGAAAGCCTTCCGGCGCCGTTTGCCGACCATGCCGCGGCATCGGTCGGAGCAGCGCAGTATCTGGGTGGTGATTCCGTGGGTGCCGTCCGTTACCTGAAGGCGCTCGCCCCGTCCGATCCCGAGGCCGAGGCCCGGCGACTGTACTATCTGACCGAGGCTGCAGCCCGCTCCGACGACTGGATCTCGATCGCCGCCGCCACCACCGAACTCAACCAGCACCATCCGCAGTCCCCATGGCGGCTGAAGGCGCTGCTGACGGCCGGGAACTTCCACGCAAAGACAGGGGACCGCGATAAGTACGTACCCCTGTTCCGCGCAGCTTTCGACGCATTTCCCGAAGACGGCCGCGTTTGCCCGGCCCACTGGCGCTTGGCTTGGGATTCCTGGCTCGCGGACCAGCCCGATCGTGGCGATCTGCTGCGTCAGCACGTTGAAAAATGCACCGGAGACACCCGTGCGGGCACCGCCTTGTATTTCCTGGGCCGTCTTGCGCAGCAGGAAAAGCGGTTTGGAGACGCCAGGGCATATTACGAGAGTCTCAGCCAGCATTATCCCCACTATTTCTACGGCACACTTGCACGGGAACGAATGGAGGACGCGGGCGTGTTGTCCGCGAAACCGACAGCAGCAGCCAAAGCGTGGCTGGAAACGATTGCGTGGCCCGAGCGCCGCAACCTGCTGGCCTTGGCGCCCAACCCCGCCACGAAGTTTCGTGTCGAGCGCGGTAGGCTTCTGATGACCGCCGGGTTGGCCGATTTGGCCGACGCCGAGCTGCGTTTCGGGGCCAAGACTGGCAACGAACAGACTGCGATCCTGGCCTTGGAACTCGCCCGCAGTCTCCCGAGCCCCTTCCACGCCATGCGCGTGATGAAGAGCTTCAGCTCGGACTACCTGGCAATTCCCTTCGAGCAAGCCCCCCGCAGCTTCTGGACAACCCTGTTCCCGCTCCCGTACAAGGACGACGTTATCAAGCACTCCACGGCGCGTGGCTTGGATCCCTATGCCGTCGCCGCGCTCATTCGCCAAGAGACGGAGTTCAATCCCGCGGCGCGCTCGCCGGTCAATGCCTTGGGACTGATGCAACTGATGCCGCCCACGGGCCGCGAATTGGCCCGCAAGGAGGGCGTGAAGCTAGCCAGCACGAACTCGTTGCTCGATCCGGCAATCAGCATCCGGCTCGGGACCCGCTATGTCCACGACCAATTGCAGGGCTGGGACGGCGACTGGGTCCGCACCCTCGCTGCGTACAACGCCGGGCCCGGTCGTCTTCGCCAATGGCTCAACACGATTCCGTACCGCGAACCGGCCGAATTTGTGGAGAGTATTCCCATCGAACAGACACGTGAGTACGTGCAGGCTGTACTTCGCAACGCCGATGTCTACCGGGCGATCTATCGGGACAACAGGCTCAAACAGGGCGACGTCAAAGAGGCTTACGATGTCCCGCCGGTGCGGCTGACGAATCTGCCCTTGGCGGCGCGGACTCCCGGTGGCGGCGTGAAATCGAAGACCGCTTCGGTGCCCGGTCCGAGGCCAGGTGTGCGGACGGTTTCGCGCGCGAAGCCCACGGTGGTGAAAAAGCCTGCCGCCCAATCGGCGACAAAGAAAGCACCCGCAAAGGCTCCCACGCCCAAGAAAAAGCTTGAGACGGCTGGCTAAATCACCGTGCGACCATGGTTCTCATGGCCATCGCCCTTGCGCCCAAGACCTTCCGTAGCGCCCGCACCGCCGATTTCACCGAATCCGTCATCCGCGAGATGAGCCGCTTGGCCATCGCCAACGGTGCCGTGAACCTCGCCCAGGGCTTTCCCGATTTCGCCGCCCCAGTGGACCTGAAGAAGGCCGCCGCCGACGCCATTGACGCCAACCACAACCAATACCCCATCACTTGGGGTACCAAGCCGTTCCGTCAGGCCATCGCAGACAAGTACCGCCGCACCTATGCGTTGGATTTTGATCCAGAGCGCCACATTACGGTCTGCTGTGGAGCGACCGAAGGCATGGTTGCGTCCCTGCTGGCCGTCGCCGATCCGGGAGACGAGGTGATCGTCTTCGAACCCTTCTACGAGAATTACCACCCCGATACGTTGTTGGTCGGTGCCACCCGCAAGCTGGTGAAACTGCACGCACCGGATTGGAGCATCGACCCGGCTGAGCTCCGCGCGGCCTTTTCCCCGCGTACCAAGGCCATCATCATCAACACGCCGAACAATCCGACGGGCAAAGTATTCTCGCGGGCGGAGTTGACCATAATTGCGGAACTTTGCCAGGAGTTCGATGCGCTCGCAATTACCGACGAGATCTACGAACACATCGTTTACGGCGGCTTGGAACACGTGCCGATGATCTCGCTGCCTGGGATGCTGGACAGGACTATCATGATCAACAGCATGAGCAAGACGTTTTCAGTGACCGGCTGGCGGGTGGGTTGGGTGATTGCGTCCGAGTCCCTGACTGCGTCCATCCGGAAGGTGCACGACTTCCTGACGGTTGGTGCCGCAACTCCGCTCCAACAGGCGGGCGTGATGGCTTTGAATTTGCCGGATTCCTATTTTGCCGGACTGGGGGCCGAATACGACGGTCGCCGCCAAGCCGCCCTGAAGATGCTGACCACCGCCGGTTTCCAGTGCCACATCCCGGACGGGGCCTACTACGTGATGACCGATATTTCCGGTTTCGGGGCGAAAAACGATGTCGAATTCGCCATGTACCTTGTGAAGGAGATCGGCGTTGCGGCGGTACCGGGGTCCAGTTTCTATTCGTCGAACGGCGAGGGCTCCCAGAAGCTGCGGTTCTGCTTCTGCAAGAAGTACGAGACCTTGGAGGCTGCCGGGGAGCGGCTGGCGAAGTTGGGCCGTGGCTGAGGAAGAGTGGCTGAAGAAGATTTGAAGCCTCTGCCCGCTGTCCGTGATCCAAGGAATCATGAAAATCGGAATCATTGGAGCCGGTAACGTCGGCGGCACTCTTGGAACCCGTTTGGCGCGGTTGGGACACCAGGTTGTATTCAGTTCGCGCAACCCGCAATCGGATGAAATGAATGCTTTGGCCTCCAAGGCGGGTCCCACGGCTTCCACCGACACGGTGGACGGGACGGTCGCGGCGAGCGACGTTCTCATCCTGGCGACGCCTTGGCCCGCCACAAAGTCCATCTTGGAGGGTGTCGCCGGTTCTGAAGGGAGGGGTCTGGAGGGTAAGATCCTTGTGGACGCCACCAATCCACTGCTACCGAATCTGGCGGGCTTGGAGCTCGGGACGTCGACGTCGGGCGGTGAATTGGTCTCCTCGTGGGCTCCGGGCGCGACCGTTGTAAAGGCCTTCAACACCGTTGGTTACAACATCATGGCGGACCCCTCCATCGGCGGCAGGAAGGCCCTGCTGTATTACTGTGGCGATGACCCGTCCGCCAACGCGACGGTGGGACAGCTTGCGACCGAATTGGGGTTTGACGCACAGGATGCCGGTCCGTTGACGCAGGCCCGCTTGCTGGAACCCTTCGCACTCCTTTGGATCCGCTTGGCCTTCACCAAGGGCCACGGTCGCGAATTCGCATTTCAAACCATTTCGCGATAAACTTCGGGCTTGAGGCTTCTGAACTACTTCGTCGGCATCGCGCTTCTACTACCCGTCCTGTTGCACGGGGCCGGTGCTGGAACATCCGACGACGGCCAGGCGTTTCTCGGCACCTATTGCTCTGCCTGTCATGGCGGCGGCCGGGCGGCGGGGGGGATGAGTCTGGCCGCGTATACCGCTCCGGACTCACTGCGCACTGACAACGTCGGCTGGAACCGAATCTTGATCCGGGTCCGTAGCGGGGAGATGCCGCCGAAAGGTGCCGCAAGCCCTTCCCAGTCCGACCGCGATGCCTTTGCAAGCTGGCTCGACAACGCTCTGCGCACCCAAGCCTGTGCCGGTCCCGCCACGGTCGGCCCGTGGCCGATGCGCCGACTCAACCGGGACGAATACTCCGCCACGATCCGCGATCTCCTCGATATCCAGATCGACGCATCCCACGCACTTCCGGTCGATGGAGCCGGAGGCGAGGGTTTCGACAACGCGGCTGAAACCCTTTTTCTCTCTCCCATCCATGCCGAGAAATATCTGGCGGCCGCCAAGGAGGCACTCGACTACGCCGCGAAGGATCCTACTTCGAGGAAGTCGATTTTCACGGCGGTTCCTGGTCCTGAATTGACGCCGGACGCCGCCGCCGCAAGAGTTCTCGCCGCATTCCTCCCCCGCGCGTTCCGCCGTCCGGTTTCCGCTGGTGATTCCGACCGCTACCTCGCCCTGTTCCACACGGCGCAGAAGCGCGGGGACAATTTCGACCGGGCTATTCTTTACACGCTCCGCGCAGTCTTGATGTCGCCGGAATTTCTCTATCGTCGGGAGCCCGCCCGGCCCGACTCCTACTCGATGGCCAGCCGCCTTTCCTACTTCCTCTGGGGCAGCATGCCGGACAAGAAGCTCTTTGACTTGGCCGCACAGGACAAACTCCGGGATCCAGCCGTCGTCTCCGGCCAGGTGGACCGGATGCTGAAGGACCAAGAATCGCGCGAATTTGCCGAGCGGTTTGTCGGACAATGGCTCGGTGTACGCGAACTCGGCCGCGACATCAAACCCGATGAAAAGCTTTTTCCCGACTACTACGACGCCGAAACGCAGGGTGCCATCCGGTACGAGCCTGTTCTATTCCTTCAGGAATTGCTGTCGCAAGACCTCTCCCTGCTCAACCTGATCGATTCCAACTTCGGCATCTTCACCAACAAGACCGCCAAACTCTACGGATTGAAATTGAAGGACCTGAACGCCCAGCCCAAACGTTTCGACCTCCCCACCGGAGATGCGCCCGAAGCCGGCCACCGGGGCGGCGTTTTGGGCATGGCGGCAGTGCTCGCGGTGTCCTCGTATCCACAGCGGACCAGTCCTGTCCTGCGCGGAAAATGGATTCTGGAGAACCTGCTGGGCACCCCGCCACCCCCGCCGCCCCCGAATGTGCCTGCGCTGGCCGAGAACCATCCGGGTGCCCAACCGCTTTCCGTGCGTGATCGGTTGGAGCGGCACCGCGCAAACCCGGTCTGCGCCAGTTGCCATTCCCGTATCGACCCGCTTGGGTTCGCGCTCGAAAACTACGATGTCTTGGGACGATGGCGGACCGAAGACGGCGGTGGGAAAATTGACGCTTCGGGAGCCCTGCCGGACGGCAGCAAAATCGCGGACCTGTCCGGATTGAAACGCGCATTGCTGGACCGCAAGGCCCTGGTGGTGAGGAATTTGACATCGAAGATGCTGGGGTACGCCCTCGGCCGCGGTCTGACCCTCCGTGATGGCTGCGCGGTGGACAAGATCGCGCAGGATCTGGAGAAATCGGGATACAAGGCTCAGGTGCTGATCCGGGGTGTGGTCGAGAGCGAGCCGTTCCGCTTGAGTGTCCAGTAGGGTACAATCACCTAAATCCCCATGCGAAACACCGTACTCTTCCTTTCCCTGTCTCTGGTCGGCGGACTTCTCGCCGAAGAGATCATCAAACGCCCTGTCGACAACGACGATGTCCGCATCCTGGACGTGGTGGTTCAGCCCCACGAAAAGACCAAAATGCACGAACACAAGGCCAACCGGGTGATGATTTACCGGAATGCCGGGGCGCAGAATTTCGAGTACGAGGGCGGGCGCAAGGCAGTTCTCAAGTTCAAGGACAACGAGGTCAAGTGGAGTCCGATGGACGGCATGCACGCGGCCGAAGTGTCCACGCCGAAGCCAGTGAACATTGTCGAAATCGAATTGAAGAAGCCGGGGGCGGGGAAGACGATCACTACGGCGCTCGATCCAGTGAAAGTTGACCCCAAGCACTACAAGGTGGAGTTCGAAAACGACCAAGTGCGTGTGACGCATGTGACGTTCGGCCCCCACGAATCCGCACCGATGCACGAGCACCAGCTGAAGCGCATCGTCTTGTACCTGACAGACGCCAAGACCAAGATCACCAATGCCGACGGCAGCGTCGACGACACGCCGCACAAGGCTGGCGATATCGTGACCGGGGCCGCTGCCAAGCACACCGAACTCAATCTGACGGACCACAAGGTGGAGGTCATCGTGACCGAATTGAAGTATTGAGCGCAATCTGTGCTACACTAATGTTTTGCGCCCGGACCAGTTGGACTGGGGCAGTTATTCATCCCCAGGAGTTTTCGTCAACATGGCAAAGGTTTGTGAAGTTTGCGGCAAGGGTCCGCAGTTCGGTCATAAGGTCAGCCACGCGCACAACGTGACCAACCGTCGTTGGAATGTGAATCTGCAGTCGGTTCGCGCTCTAATCAACGGCGCTGGAAAGCGGATTCGCCTCTGCACCTCGTGCATCAAGAACGGCAAAGTCCAAAAAGTCGCCTAGTTCGACGATAGACACATAGAGAAACACGAAGGCCCCGGAGTGATCCGGGGCCTTTCCGCGTTTGCGCGGTCGATCAGAGCAACTTGAGTTCCCTCTCCACTGCGGTTGCGAAGTAATCCACCTCGGACAGCGTGGAATAGACGCTGGGAGTGACCCGGATTCCGATATACTCGGCGTGCGGTACGTACGCGGTGTAAATCCCATGCTTGCTCTGCAGGGCGTTCACTAGTTTCTGGCCGTCCGCACCCACCAACCCGAACATGCCGATGCCACACGACATTTCAGGGCTCGGATTGTGCAGGATCTTCACCTTCGGATTCTGTGCGAGCCGGTTGGCCCAGCGGTCCCGCAAATATCGCAACCTCGCGGCTTTCCGTTCGATGCCAATGTTCTGGTTGAACGTGATGGCCTCGCAAATCCCGTCGTGGATGGCGGACGGGTGGGTGCCGACCTCTTCGAATTTGCGGATGTCGTCATCCTGGCGCTCGCTCGACGCCATCAATGCCCAAGTCTCCTTGATCCGCGACTTCTTCACATATAGAAATCCGGTGCCCATGGGTGCGAAGGTCCACTTGTGCAGGCTGACGCCGTAGTAATCGCAGTTCAGGTCGGAAATCTTGAACGGGAACTGGTTGAAGGCGTGCGCCCCGTCCACGATCACCGGAATGCCGCGCGCATGCGCCATGTCGCAGATGCGGCGGACGGGGAAGATCTGGCCGGTCCGGTTGGTGATGTGGCAGAGCAAAATCAGCTTCGTGGCCGGTGTGATTGCCGCCTCAAAGCGGTTGTAAAGGTCGTCCATGCTCACCACGGGGACCGGGAAGGAAATCTGCTTCAGCTTGATTCCGTCGCGCCGGACCCGCTGTTGGAAAGTTGTCAGCATGCGCGGGTAGTCCTGGTTGGTGGTCAGAACCTCGTCGCCAGCTTTCAAATTGATGCCCAACTGGGCGATTTCGAGGCTCTCGCTGGAGTTCCGCGTGATGGCGATCTCCTCGGGATCGCAACCTGCTGCTTCGGCGATCATGCGCCGTGCGGCCTCCACCTTGGGCTCCAGCTGCTGCACCATGGTGTGGTAGGGTCCCTGGTTGGTGAAGTCCGTGTACCGGCGCAGGGCTTCTTGAACCGTTCGGGGCGCGGGGCTCGCGTACCCGTTGTTCATGTTGATCACCGTACGGTCTGTTGTGAATTCGTTGCGTACCTGGGACCAGAAGTCCTCGTCCGTAGCGAATTCGATGGCGGTCTTGCCCGGGTTGGAGGCGACGGCTGCAAATCCCCGGACCGTAAGTTGGGATGCAACGGCACTGGCGGCGGCTACACGCGCGCTGGAATGGAAGAAGCTGCGACGGTTCATAGTGGTCTCCTAAATAGTACTTGAAAAAGGAGCGTCGCGGCTCTGCAGGACGATCATTCGCAGCAGGGCGAATGTCGGCATGGGCTTTAGTTTAGCAGTATCGATGCCGAGGTGTCGCCTACTTCTTGGGTGGATTCGGAGCCGGTGCAGGCGGTAGCACAAAGCCTTTCAATGACTTATGCTCCTTGTAATATTTCCCGGCATCGTTCAGGCGGAACGTGTTCGCCGGGTGGCAGTAATTGCATTCCTTTCCCGTACGGCGGCTGTACTCGGGATTCGCCTCGGCTGTCGCCGGGATCAGGTTTGTAATTGCGATCAAAATGGCGGCAGTGCGCAATGCCATGCCGCCATGGTATCAGGACTACAGACCCGCGTACCAGTCGTACCCGCGTTCCTCCCAGTAATCGGGCGTTGGTTTTTCCGTGTACTCGATGCGGCCGATGCGCTTGATGTTCTTGATCCCGTACTTGACCGGAATCACCAGCCGCAACGGCGCGCCATGGCCCTCGGTAAGCGGCTTCCCGTTCATCTCCCATGCCAGCAGAGTCTGCGGGTGCATCGCACTGGGCGCGTCGATGCTGACGTAGTATTCCTCATCCGGGGTGCGCATCCCGACGCATGGTGCGGTTTCCGATCCCGGTGCGAACTTGGCGGTGAAGTCCGAGAGCCGGACTCCGGCGAACTGGCTCACGGTGCTCCAGCCCTCCACACATTTGAAGTCGATCGTCTCCTCGAAGCGGGGCAGCGATTTGACGTCGTCCATCGTGAGGATGCGAGGTTTACCGCCGTGAAAAGGAGCCACCTCCAGTTTCCACGTGGCCATGTCGAGATCGGTGTCAATGCCGACATCGCCATTCACCTTCTGATCGCCGATTGCCGACGCTGGGTACGTCTGCGCCAAGTGGTCGTTGGAATAAAAGGCGTTGCGGGCTACCTTCTCGTTGAACCCGAGTACGCCGCGCAATGCGGGCGGAATGTCTCCCTCCGGCGCCCCGGAAAGCAATCCTGCGATTCCAGCCGCGCCGGCCACCGCACCCGCACCCATGACGATGAATGACCGCCTGGTCCTGCGTGCGATCTCTTCCTGTGCGCTCAATCCCACTGCATTACGCTCCATGTTCAGACTCCTTCGTGCCAGTTGCAGCCACCACGTCGTACCCGCAAACCATCGAGCGGAAATTTGCCCAGCCTGCCCGAATCACTTGGGCGATGTGGATTCCGAAGAACCCCACGTACGACATGGTCAGCCAGAAGTGTTCCCACCGTGCCCACTCGTAACCGCCGAGTGCAGCCACCAGCCAGTTCAACTGTGCCGGCTTGTAGATGGCCAGTCCGGTTAGGAGGCTGAGGCCACCCATGAGTACGATCAATGTGTAGGTGATCCGCTGCGCCGCGTTGTATCGTCCCTGGGGCGGAAGTTCCACCTTCAGGCCCATGTCATGCATTGCGACCAGTGCGGCTTCGCGGAAAGATTTCTTCTCCGGGACCAATTCACGCCACTCGCCCGACACTGCCGTGTAGAGCACGTAGGCGATGCCGTTGATGGTGAAGATCCAAGCCAAGGTGAAATGGATTGCCATTCCGAGCGACAGCTTGTGGTCGATCTTGGTGAGGTTGTAGAACCAGTCCGGGAAGAAGTGGAACAGCGTGATCGACCCGACCCCGATCCGGTATGGATCGTACGCCCAATATATGAGCATGCCGCTCGCAATCATAAGGGTTAGGATCGGGAAGTTGATCCAATGGAACCAGCGGGTTGCCAGCTTGTGCTTCTCTTCCAGTATTTGGGTTTCGTCCACGTTGGCATTATCCCCCGAGTGCTGTCTCTTATTCCCGGAGCGGCAAATAAAATCGGCCCGGCCCGCGGATTAGGGTGTTTCCGGGACCGGGCCGACGTTGC
>CAITMP010000599.1 GCA_903893525.1 uncultured Acidobacteriia bacterium
GCAAGCGCGCGGGCCAGCTGGGCCTCACCACCGCCGACGTCGCCCGGTCCATGGTTCCCGCCACGTCCTCCAGCCGTTTCATCGAACCCAATTTCTGGCGCGACCCCGGCAGCGGCAACGCCTTCCAGATCCAAGTCGAGATCCCGCAAAACAAGATGAAGTCCATGCGCGACCTCGCCGATCTGCCGGTAACCGCCCGCTCCGGCAGTCCCGACACGGTGTTGGCCGACGTCGCCAGCCTCAAATACGGCAACGTGAGCGGCGAGGTGGACCGCTACAACATGCAGCGCGTGGTCAGCCTGACCGCAAACCTGCACGAACAGGCGCTGGGCGAAGTGCTCCCCGCCATCGACGCCGCAATCAAGCGCGCCGGTGCGCCGCCCAAGGGTGTCGCAGTCGAAGTCCGTGGACAGGCTCCAGCCTTGAAGGAAACCACCACCGGCCTCGCGACCGGCTTGGCGCTTTCCATCGCCGTCATCTTCGCGCTTCTTCTAGCCAATTTCCAGTCCCTCCGACTAACCTTGGTGGTCCTTTCGGGCATGCCAGCCGTCATCGCCGGTTCCGTCCTGATGCTTCTCGCCACCAACACCACCCTGAACGTGCAGTCCTTCATGGGAGCGATCATGGCCGTTGGAGTTTCGGTCGCCAATTCGATCCTCCTCGTCACGTTCTGCGAACAGGCCAGGCTCAGCGGTGCCGGACCCCTCGACGCAGCGCTCGAAGGTGCCACCGGTCGCTCCCGAGCCATCATGATGACCGCTTGCGCCATGATCGTCGGCATGATTCCGATGGCAACCGGCTTCGGCGAAGCCTCCCAGCAAACCGCACCGCTGGGACGCGCAGTGATCGGAGGACTGGCCGCCTCCACGCTCGTCACACTCTTCGTCCTCCCGGCAATCTACGCCATTCTCCAAGGCCGCACCAAAACCTATTCCCCGTCCCTCGATCCCGACGACCCCACGAGCCGCCACTATGACGCGTAACCCCAGTCTTCCAACTTCGGTGTCCTGCCACTACCAGACCACAAACCTTGGCTTGTGGGGCAGCCATTCTTGGCTGCAGCCGCCTTTCCAGGCGGCTATAACCGCGCTCTTCCTTACCACCCTCCAACTCCCCGCCCAACCCATCCCCACAATCGACGCCGCCCGCGTTGCCGCCCTCCCGGTCGAGCGCAAACTCGACCTCCCCGGCGAACTCCTCCCCTACCAACGCACCGAAATTCGAGCCAAAATCTCCGGCTTCATCCAAAAAGTCCTAGTGGACCGAGGCTCCCGCGTCAAACAAGGCGACCTCCTCGCCGAACTGACCGCCCCCGAAATGGACGCCCGCATCGCTGAAGCCGAAGCCCGAGTCCTCGTCCTCGAATCCGAAATCGCCGAATCCCGCGCAAGACTCGCCGCCGCCCAAAGTACGGCCTCCAAACTCAAGCTAGCGTCCGCCACCCCCGGCGTCATCGCAGGCAACGAACTCGAACTAGCCAACCGCGAAACCGAGGCCCTCCAAGCCCGAATCCAATCTGGAAACGTATCCGTCAACGCCGCCCGAGCCAGCGTCAAAGTCCTCCGAGATACCCTCGCCTACCTGAAAATCACCGCCCCGTTCGACGGCACCATCACCGCCCGCAACGTCCACCCAGGCGCGCTTGCCGGACCCCAATCGGAACCTTTGTTCGAACTGGAACAACTGAACCGCCTCCGCCTCATTGTCGCCCTGCCGGAACGCGAGGCCGCCACCATCCCCCACGGCAAGAAGATGACGTTCAAGGTTCCAGCCTTCCCCGAACTGTCCTTCACCGCAACCGTGGCCCGTGTGGGCGGCTCCATGGATCCAAAAACCCGCACCATGCCCGTGGAACTGGACGTCCCCAACCCGAAAGGCCAACTCGCACCCGGTATGTTCCCCTCCGTCTCGTGGGTCGTTCCCTCCAAGAGTGCCTCGTTGCTGGTCCCGCCAACCGCCGTCGCCGTAACCACCGAACGCACCTTCGTCAACCGTATCCGCGAAGGCAAGGTGGAATGGGTGGATGTTGTCAAGGGTGCCGTCTCCGGCGGATTTGTCGAGGTCCGCGGCCTACTCGACGAGGGCGACGTCATCGCCCGACGGGGCACCGACGAACTGCGCCAAGGCATGAAGGTCCAAGCCGCCGTCAAGTAGGATCGGGAGGGCGCGCTCCATGTATGCTACAAGAATGAACCGCCGCACTTTCGTAGGCCTTTCCGCCAGCGCCGCACTTGCTCCCACCGCGTTCGGGGCACCCGCCCCAGTCAACAAGCGGGACCGAATGCTCGGATGGCTTGCGGGCCAAGGCACGCCGAACTACACCCCGGCGGCATTCTTCCTGCACTTCGGCAACGACTACAAATCCGGTTCCGCAGCCGCCAAACGCCATCTGGAGTTCTTCCGCCATACGGACATGGACTTCCTCAAGATCCAGTTCGAGCAGACCTATTCCCGCCAGGACTTTCTCCAGAAGCCGGAGGATTGGTCGAAGTTGAAACTGGCCAAGCTGGATTTCTACGAGCCGCTCCTCCAAACTGTACGGGAATTGGTCAAGGCGGAGAA
>CAITMP010000600.1 GCA_903893525.1 uncultured Acidobacteriia bacterium
CGACTCAATACTCGAGAATAATGCGACGGCAGCGATCACAGCGGATGCCCGCAGCATAGGGGCCACTAACGAATCCCCAGCCACCGACCGGCTTTCCACCTCCCAACCCGGTAGCAAGGTTGGCCCAGAATCCGGGGGGGCCAGCGTACCAATGCAACCATCCCTTATCCGAGCCGTATACACAACCCTGCTCCGCAGTCGAACCACACAACGGGCAGGTGACAGCGGCCTCATCTTTGGACGATACGTCGCTCATGGAAAAACTCCACTGGCCGAACGGCCATGTTGACCGAGCCCCCGCCAACATGGCGACGATTGTGAAGCGGACCGTCGGGGGCTTCGGTCCAACAATTTGTTCGGCTCGCCTTTGCTACTCGGAGCGATCGCAATCCACGAGCACCAGCCAGTCCGCGTCCTCCCGGCGCGCCAGTACGCCGAGCAGACGCATGTGGTGGGATACCAGACGCACCGGCAGCAACTCGCTCAGCGGGACGTCCAACTCCTTGGACAACTCGTCAGCACCGCTCCCGGGCTTGTCGAGAAATCTGTCGAATAGCTTGGCCATCATCTCGTTGGCCGGGCGGTAACTCCGGTCCATGACGAAGATGCCGTCCCGCCCGCCGACACTGCGTGCCCGCGACTCGTCAAATCCGTGAGCCGCGTTCTTGAGGGTGGTAAGCATCTCACGGGATCCCCAAACGCCCTCCTTGCGGGCTGTCTTCCGAAGCCGCCCGGTCAGAGCGACCCGCAGCGTGCGGCCCTCTCGCTCGAAGGTGTGGAACTCCACGAACGGCGCGTCACCGAGCGCGTTCTCGATGGCCTTCACCCGTTCCTTAGCTTCCGAGAGTTCCATCAGTCATTTCTCCGCCGCCGAACTCGTATTTATACGGTCTGTATAACCACCCTCGGCTGCGTGTTATCGCACCGGCAGCCATGGCGGCGTTTTGCACGCAACTGCCTTCCAAAAAGCAGCTTACGGCGATTTCGCCCCCCGCTCGCCGGTGCGTTAACAGGCGCCCCGTGCAGTATATCCACCCCACCCCAACATACCTCACGTGGGGGGGCGCCAGCATCGCCATTCCTTCGTTGACTGCCTGCAAGTGGGGGCTGAGAGCCGCGGCCCGTCATGTCGGCTCGCCGAGCTAGTCTTCCCAGCCCCCCCGTCCTGCCGCCACTGGCCATTCTCGTCAGCGGCGGACCCTCTGGCTGCCGGGTGCTTCCCTGACCTGCCCCCTCCTAAACGGGTCCACCCCCGGAGTGGGAATCCAGAGCGGACGAACCCTTGGGAGGGATGTCGATGCTTCGCGGGAAGCTGAAGTAGCGAGATCGGATCAGCTTGACGCTGCGAGAGGCAGAACTGGAACTGCCACGGCGCATGGCGTGTCCGAGGCTGCGATGACAGAGCAGGGGAGGGTGGCGGATCCCACTCCCGGTCATTTCGAGTCATTTCGAGACAGGCCAACCGCGACTTGTCGCTGACTTGTCTGGTGAGTGGTCTCGGTTTGGCTCGGTTTGGCTCGGTTTCGCCTCTTGGGCCGGAGGCCTTTCGCCTCGGCGGGAACGGCCCCAGGAGCGTTTCGGCCTCGTTTTCAAGGGTGATTCCTTCGGGAGTCGCGGAACCCCCTTTGCCGACCTTGAAAACCGGCAACGGCGAAAGTCGTTCGTGGGTTCAAATCCCACCCCATCCGTTTTTTGGAATGGCTTTTTTTCAGCGGCTCCTTGGCTCCTGTGGGGCTCCTCGAAGCGTCACGAGTCGCGTCGACCAATCTGGTCGGCCGTGATGCAGGTCGGATAGAATCGGTGGTTCGTCCGGACCCACGAGGACTTTGCCGTGTCCATCAGCTTCGATTTGCCGGCTTCGGTGGAAGATCAACTCCGTCGGGAACTCGCCGACCTTGACGTGGTTGCCAAGGAAGCGGCCCTCGTGGAACTCTACCGCCAAGAGCGAATTACCCACCACCAACTCGGGCTCTCCCTTGGGCTCGAGCGTCACGAAACCGACGGCCTCCTCAAGCGGCACAAGGTTGTCGAGGATCTTCCTCGCGCGGAAGAGCTCGCCGATCAGATCACGACCCTCCGCCGACTGATCGACGGATGACTTGGTCGGGGCAGCCCCGGCTCGTGGTCAACGTGCGTAGCCCCGTGTCGCTCACGTGGAATCGTTGAGGCAGGGCCG
>CAITMP010000601.1 GCA_903893525.1 uncultured Acidobacteriia bacterium
CCGGCGAGAAGATCTTCATCTGCTACAACCCGCCGATCGTAAACCGCCAGTTGGGAATCCGGCGCAGCTACCTGAATGAGTCGCGCCGGATTGCTCTTGAACTGCTCGACCACGGCCAACAGACGCTTGTCTTCACCAACAACCGGCTGGCCACGGAGGTGCTCCTCACTTATCTCAAGGATGCCTGCGACAAGGGACGGATTCCCAAGGATTCCGTCCGTGGTTACCGTGGCGGTTACCTGCCGCGTGAGCGCCGTGAAATTGAAAAACGCCTACGGTCGGGCGAGACGCGTGCCGTGGTCGCTACCAACGCCCTGGAGTTGGGGATCGACGTGGGGTCTTTGGACGCCGTTGTGATGGCCGGGTATCCGGGAACCATTGCGTCCACATGGCAGCGGTCAGGACGGGCTGGTCGCCGGCACACGACGTCGGTGGCGATCTTGGTGGCTTCCAGCGCACCCGTCGACCAGTACATCATCGAACACCCCGACTATATGTTTGGGCGACCGGCGGAACAGGCCTACGTCAACGCCGACAACCTGGAGGTACTGCTCAGCCATCTGAAATGCGCAGCCTTCGAACTTCCATTGAAGAGTGGCGAAAAATTTGGCAAGCACGATACGACGGATCTTTGCCAATTCCTCGCCGAAGCCGGGCTGCTGCATCTGTCCGGGGATTCCTGGCATTGGACATCCGATAGCTATCCAGCCGATGCGGTCAGCCTGCGGTCGGTCTCGAGCGACAACTTCGTGGTGATCGACATCACCAGGGAGTCGAAGATCATCGGGGAGGTTTCGTTCACGGCAGCTTTGACGACGCTGCATGAGAAGGCGATTTACCTCCATGAGGCGAAGCAGTTCCACGTGGAGAGGTTCGACTACAAGGAACGGAAGGCCTACGTGAAAGCAGTCGATTGCGACTACTACACGGACGCCATCGACCACACGCAAGTGAAGGCGTTGCGGGAGTTCGACAACACGCCAGTGGTGGAGGCCGTTCAGCGGGTCCATGGGGACGTGCGTGTGAACCGGCAGATTGTCGGGTTCAAGAAGATCAAGTTCTACACGGGCGAAAATGTCGGGGCGGGGAACTTGTCGATGCCGGAGCAGGAAATGCACACGACGGCGTTTTGGCTCCATTTCGATGCCGCCTTTTTCGCTGCTCTGGTGGACTTTACCCCGACGGAGCGCCAAAACGGGCTCACCGGCCTTGGGAATTGCTTCAGGACGGTGGGCGCGCTTCTGTTGATGTGCGATCCAAGGGACTTGGGGGTGGCGCTTTCGGAGAATGTCGAGGGAAGCATGGACGCTTGGGAGCCGAATCTCTATCTCTATGACGGCTATTCCGGCGGCACAGGCCTGAGTGCGCCTTTGTTCCGTCTGAGCGACCGGCTGCTGCGGTATTCCTCGGAACTGATTGCTGCCTGCGCCTGCGAGGCCGGATGTCCGGCTTGTGTGGGACCGGCTGGCGAAATCGGAGACCGGGGCAAAGAGGCTGCGGTGGCCATTCTCGAGGGTTTGTTGTCTCCATCCGGGGAAGCTGTGGTGGCAGCCGCCTAGGATTTCAGGGCTGCGGTCACTGCGGCGCGGATCTCGTCGGGTTTCGCGAGGCCTTCGAAACGCTTCACGGTCCTGCCGGCGCGGTCGATGATCAATGTAATTGGCAACTGTCCGATTGTTCCCGTGCCAAGTCCAACTGTATATCCCATCGGAATTTGCTTCAGGAACGGTTTGACGGCTTCCGCACCTTCCTCATCCATGTTGATGCCGACAACTTGTACTCCCTGGCTGCCGAGCTCCTTCTGCATCTTGTTGAACTCCGGGATTTCCTGCCGACATGGAATGCACCAAGTTGCCCAATAGTTCAGGACGACAATCTTGCCTTTCCACGAGGCCGTGTCCAGCGCAGCCCCGTCGATGGTCTTGAACGGTGCGCCCTCCTGTGTTCCATCCGTCGTTTGAGCGGCGGCGGCGGGCTGGGTGTTGAGGAATGCAAGGAATTTCGCAGACTCCTCCGTCCGGTCGGAAAAAGTCGAAAGGACGTTGCGGTCGGAATCGTAGAGCACGTAGAAGGGGATCGCGACTGTATGGAATTGTTCAGCTTCCAGCTTCTGGTACGACTCGGACTTGGCGTCCGAACGGTCCGTGTAGAGTTCGACGAGAACCAAGCTGCCCATCGGCCCGGCCACTTCCGGGCGGGTAAATAGGTTTGCCTTCATCCACTTGCAGTTCGTGCAGGCGTCGCCTGTGAAGTCCACCAGAACCTTCTTGTTCTCAGTCTTGGCTTTGGCGAACGCACCTTCGAGGTCGTTTTCCATCCAAGGCAGGGAGGGCGCGGAGGAACCAGCACCGCCGGCGAAAATCGAGCCGCCGGTCGGAGGGGGGACGTAGGCTTCGATGTCGCCAAGTTTCGCGTTGAACATGCCGGGTACGAGACTAAGTCCCGCCGCTACGGCCACCATTCCGGCAACCAACCGGCCGGCACCCAACTCCAAATCTCCCGATATTCCCGGAAGGCGGACGTACCCCAGCAAATACAGACCCACGGTGACGGCCAGCACGACCCAAGCCGCCAGGAAACGTTCGCGGGTGAGGATGCCGGTCTTCAAGACATCGTCCACATTGTGGAGGTATTTCAGCATTGCCGCAAGTACGAAGAACCCCATCACCACCTTCACTCGCGCTAGCCATTCGCCATTGCGGGGCAGCTTTTTCAGGTAGGCGGGAAACAAGGCGAGGAAGAAGAAAGGGGACGAAAGGCCTGCGGCAAAAGCCACCATGCCGATGACGGGACGGACAGCTCCACCGGTCACCGAAGCTGCGAGCAAGGTGCCCATGAACGGCCCAATGCACGCGAACGACGCGAGGGCGAAGGTCAAGCCCATCAGCAACGATCCGAGCATCCCCCCCTGGTTGGATGCCGCGTTCAGCCGGGTCAGGATGCCGGACGGAATCGTGATCTCGAAGGCACCGAGGAGGCTCATTCCAAATATTAGGAAAACAAGGGAGATGAACGCGTTCACCCAGATACTGGCACCCAGATGGTTTACGCCGGCGGGGCCAAGCGTCAACGTCGCGATCAACCCCAGCCCGGTAAAGAGGACCACGATTCCAAGGCAGAATGTTACCGCTTGGTACAGGCCGCCCTTCTGACCGACGAAGTACGACATTGTGATCGGGATCATCGGGAAGACGCACGGCGTGAATACGGAGGCCAGGCCGAAACCGAAGGCTATGCCGAGGAAAGACAGCAGACTGGAGTCAGCCTGATCGGGCGCGGTCGAAGGTGGAGCGGCGGGTCGGACTGCCTCACTGAAACCTGCCGGAATCGGGGCTTCCGCAGCGGCGGCGGAGGGATCCACCGTGAAGCGGGCGGTGATCCGGCGGGTGCGGGGTGGAATGCAGGAGCTGCCGCTGCAGGTTTGGTAACGGGGCTCCAATGCGATTTCCACCTGACCGGTTGGGGCATCCTTCTTGATGCGGATGCGGGCGTAAAAGGTCTGGGTGCCCTCAAAGGTTTCGGTATCGGCGTTGAAATTTGGGTCGAATTTCCTGGCCGGGGCAGGTTGGAAGATCGAGACGGATTCCACACCAGGCGAATCGACAACCTTGAATGTGGTGGCAATTGGGCCGGGAGGCGTCGTCGGCGAGTACATGTGCCAGCCGGGGTCTATGGTCGCCACCAGTTTCGCGAGGACGGTCCCACCGGGCTTGGATGCCGCCTGTTCGGACGCCATCGTCCATTGGACGTGATTGAACTGGGCGATGTCCGTTTGGGCTTGGGCCGCAAGGACGGTGAGGAGTAGAGCTGGGACACAACGCATACAGATAAAGAAGAGTTTCGGCTAGCCGGCTTGCGCGAACTCGCGCAACTCTTCTTCGATGCGTTGATTCATGTTGCTGGATGCATACTCGGCAGCACTTCTTATCGCATTTTTTATGGCGTGGCCATCGGAGCGTCCGTGGCAGATGATGCAGACACCTTTTACGCCCAGAAGTGGGGCACCGCCAATCTCGGAATAGTCCAAGCGCTTTTTGAATTCGGCGTAAGCGGAGCGGGAGAGTGCATACCCGATTTTTCCGGCCAAGGACGATTCAAGTGATTCGCGCAGCATCGTACGGATCATCTCAACCAAGCCTTCGCTCAGTTTCAGGGCCACATTGCCGACGAACCCGTCGCAGACAATGACATCGGCAAGGCCTGAAAATAGATCGCGGCCTTCCACATTGCCAATGAATTCGACGCCCAAGTCTTTGAGGAGGGGGGTTGAATCGCGGGTGAGCGCATTCCCTTTGTGTTCTTCCTCGCCTATGGAAAGAAGGCCCACGCGGGGACGGACAACCTTGAGGACGCACCGTGAGTAGATTTCGCCCATCAGCGCAAACTGCGCGATCATTTGGGGTTCGCAGTCCACGTTGGCCCCGACATCGAGAACGACCACGGGATTGCCACCTTTGGCGGTGGGAAAGACACCGGATAGTGCCGGACGATCCACTCCAGGAACTTTGCCCAGAATCATCTTGGCAATTGCCATGCATGCGCCTGTGTTGCCAGCGGAAATGAACCCGTCCGCCCGGCCTTCGGCCACGAGCCGGGCACAAACGTGCATGGAACTACCCTTTTTACCCCGTGCGGCTTTCGCGGCATGGTCTTCCATGGTGATGCGCTCCGACGCATGGACCACCTCGACGGGCAAGTCACGGGTATAACCCTGCTTGTCCATCTCGCGGTGGATTGCGTCGGTGTCGCCTACCAGAATTACCTTGTGGCCGTATTCGCGGGCAGCTCGAACGCTGCCTTCGACTTCGGGAACCGGGGCCTTGTCGCCCCCCATCGCGTCTACTGCAATGGTTGCCATTCGCTCAGGTTATCGCTAGAAAAGGGAATCAGGAATCGGCAGCGCTATTCCGCTGCGGTTTCAATCACTTCGCGGCCCTTGTACTGGCCGCACTTGGGGCACACCCGGTGGGGAAGCTTGGGTTCCTGGCAGTTGGGGCATTCGGCCTTGGCCGGCTTGCTGAGGTGGTCGTGCGCACGACGGGTCTGGGTGCGCTGGTGGGAATGTCTTCTTTTCGGATTGGGCATGATGCTAGTTCTCGGGAGTGTGCTGCTAGTTCTCTTGTGGCCAGCCGCGAGGTGGCACTTCCTTACTATTATTGCGTATCGGTTTCGATGTGCACGGATTGGAGCGCTTGCCACCGGTCGTCGCCGGATTTTGTGGAGCACTTGCAGTCCGTTTCGTTGCGGTTGCCGCCGCAGACCAGGCAGATTCCCTTGCAGGTTTCCTTGCAAACACGCTGCATGGGCAGTTGGAGCAGGATCTGTTCGCGGAGAATGTCCTCGAGTTCCAAGCCGGGTAGCTCGTAGAAGCCGATCTCGACTTCGGACTCGTCTACCGATACTTCGTCATCCGTGATGGCGTCGCCGACGGGTTGGTAGAAAAGGTCAAATTCCGTTTCCACGTGGAAATTTGCGGGCGCCAGGCAGCGGTCGCAATCGGCCTCAAGGTCGGCTGTTACGGATCCTTGGACGCGGACTTGGCCACCAGTGTGCTCCACCAGTTCCGCCACACCGGCTGCGACGAGTGGGCCCACCTGCCGGGTGGACGAGTCGGAGAAGTCAATTTCGCCGGGTTGCCATGTCTTGTCGAAGGTCCGTGGCTTGACCTCCATCTCCTTGATACTGAGTAACATAGCTTTATCGTAGTGCCGGTTGGGGCAATGTCCATCATAACACCTTTCCGTGGTATCCTTCGATACTGTCTCCCGATAAAATCATCAGGTTGTTGCTGGCCGCTCGCGACGGCGATGCGGCGGCGTGGAAGGCATTGGAGTCCGAGTTTGACCGCGTGGTGTCGGCTGGGTGCCGGTACGCGGTCAACAAATTCGGCAAAGTTGGGCAGGAGTACCTCAAGGACTGCAAGCAGGAGTCTTGGAGTAAGCTTCTGACGGAAGGGGCCAGGTTCTTTGCCGGCTTCCGTTCCGGGAACGCCAACGCGCCGCATTTGTTCGTCAAGCGTTTGGCGTACACCACCGCACTTGGGTATTTGGAGAAGGCTGTGGGACGGCTTGACCAGCCGGACGACTTTCACGGGGGCGACGGTGCGTACGTCATCGATTCAGCCGACTGGCTGCGCATGCATTCCATCAGGAGGAGGCTCGCCGAAACTGAGTCCCCTCGCAATGTCGCCATATTCTGGCTGAAACACCGCGATGGCATGACGCCTGCGGAGATCGCAAAGATTGGCACGTTCGGTCTGAGCAGGGACGGTGTGGAAACAGTTCTGGACCGGATCCTCCGGGATCTCAAGAAATTCGTTCCGGATTCAGATCCCGACCCATCCCCCGGCGGCGCCGCCGCATCCAAGAAAAAGAAAAAGAAGGACTTTGGCGGCGATCCTCCGTCCCATAGCCAGAACCCATTGGATAAGAACTGCCCATCGGCGCTCGACCTTCTATCGCTCGTTCACGGCGATCTGGACGAGGTGCGCGCCGAGGAGATTTATCTGCACTTGGCAGAGTGTGCGCGTTGCGGCGGAATCGTGCGGGATCTGGTCCGCATGGAAGGCACAAGGGTGATAGCTTGGCCCAGGGTTTTGCCCATGGTCCTGAAGGTCGCAGCCATGTTGACTCTCTCGGCCATCGGCGCTTGGTACGCCTCGACCATATTCCGGGGCCAAGGCGCGGATTCCTACATGGCCGAGGCCTACACCAAAGCCCGTCCTTTCGAGTGGCGTCTGCCGGATGCGGGCTATGGGCCGGTTCGGGTGGAGATGGCCGAATCCAAGATGGAGAGCTCAGCCCTGCAGAGGGCTGGCATTGAGGTCGGCAAGCTGGACGCATCGGCACCGGGCATCCCGTCGACGCTGGCAAGCCGGGGTCGCTTGGCTTTGATGCGACACGACGCCGATGGGGCTGTCGCCGCGTTGGAGCGCGCGTTTTCGCTGGTGCCTGATGACGCCGAGGTCGAGTCCGAGCTTGGCGTGGCCTATTCGCTGAGGGCGCGCGTTTCGGACCGGCCTGAGGATTATCAAATCGGGATTGCTCATTTCGACCGCGTTCTGGGCCGCGCACCGGGGAACCTCCATGCCTTGTTCAACAGGGGGGTCACGTACCGGTTGATGGGGCGGCGTGCGGATGCGGCTGCGGATTTCGAAACCTACTTGAAATATGATGCTTCCAGCGGTTGGTCCCGCGAGGCCAGGGAGTGGTTGGCGCAACTGAAACCGTGATATCCATATAGAATGCACTCGCGCGCCTGGGTGGTCCGGTTGGCGGTCCTGCTCTCGTCGGCGTTGTTCTGCTCGGGAATTTGGTGGACGTTGCCGAGGTGGCGTTTATGGTCTGGGATCCGTGCGATGGCCCGCTTGGAGGCCGAATCCCCCACGACCGACTTCCAATGGCCGGGTGCGCCGGCTCCATCCGGCAAGCGCTGGACTGCGGCTGAAATCGCAAGCGAAAACGCAGAAATCACCGAACAAGTAGAGCTTGCCGAGGCGCACCTAGGGGTGACGGCGGACGCCGCGTCGCTGCGGGGGCGGCTGGCGATCCGGGCCAAGGCCTACGACGAGGCGATCCGGCAAATGGATTTGGCACGGTTGCTGGACGCGGACGGGGCGAATCCGCGTCGTTTGGTCGAGTGGGGGTTGGCTTACGGTGTGCGAGGACGGGCGGAAAACCGAGCCTACGATGTAATGCTGGGCTTGGACAAGCTGCTTCGGGCCAGGGAGACCGGGAAATTCGGCCCCGGGGAGTTTGAGGATCTGGCGTTGCTGGCGGGGGATATTCCCGCTCCGTCCGCGTCCGCCGGCTTTTGGAAGGAGGCTCTGCAACGAGCGGACGCTCGGGACAAAAGCCGGTTGGGGAAGGCGCTTGCGGGGGAGCGGGAAATTATTGATGGTCGTCAGCGGCGGATCAACCAGGTTTTGGGTACGCGTCGTGCCAGCCGGGACATTCCCGGATCGACGGAATTACTCCTGCAAGTGGCGCTGGCGGAGTGGATCGGCGACCGGGAGCACCATGAGGAGGACCTGCGGGCGCTAGCGGCCGCGTTCCTCGATATTCATCGGGACCCGGTGGTGCGGGACTTGATTGGAATGCCCTCGTCGCGCGAGGCTGAACGGGCGTTGATGGAGGCGGCGGCCGCACATAGGGCGGGGGAGTATTCGAAGGCGGTAGCAGTAGCGCGTGCTGCTATAGAGTCCTACCGCCGACTTGGAAATCCCGCTGGTTCGGTGTTGGCCGCAAATGAATCCCTGTATGCCCGTTGGCTCACGCAAGACACATCCACCTGCGAACCTTGGTGGCTGAACTTGACAGTCCGTAATCGATATGAATACGCGCATTTGCGCGCAACGCTGGAGAGTAATACTTGCTTCTCGACGATGCCGGGCCAGGACGTTCTGGCCCGACGGGAAGCATTTGTGACGACCGCCGCGCATTCCACGTTTCCGGGGCTTGCGGCCAGGGCCATCGCGACTGTGGTTGAGCCAGCCCATAGCGATACCTCGCCCGAGCGCGCGTGGGACAGGGCCAAAGAGGGCCTGTTGTTCTTTTGGAAGAGCGGATTGCCTGCGACCGTTGCGGGTAACTACTACAACCCGATGCATGTGTCCGCAGAGGGCGCTGATGCCTGGCGCGTTGCTGAACTCACCCTTAACGAGGCAATCCTGTTGCTGACGGAATCGGCGAATCTACAACGTAGGTCACTCTTTGTGCGCCTCCTGGAGGAACTGAGAGCCCGAAACCAGCCGGTCCTGTCTTTTGGTCGCGTGGTCACGGATGCCCCTGTTCCGAAGGCGGCCCGCGAACTGGCTCTACACCGTCCAGACTTGGCGCTTGTAACCTTGGAACGTCTGAGTGGCGGACAGTCCAAGTTCCCATACCAGCAATTGGAACGTTATGCTCGCCTCCAGTTGCTTCCTGTGTTAGGGAACGCCCTTTGGGATCTTGGACGCCGGGCCGAGGCGTTGAAACACCTTCGTGCCTGCGCCGACGAGTCGGCCGCGTGGGCACGTGCCGTCAACCGCTTGGAGCAACGCGAACTAAGAACACGTGAAGCACGTGCTTGTTGGGGCATGCTCGCGGAGTTGCAATTAAAGAAAGGTGATATCCGCGGCTCCTTGGAAACGTGGCAGACGTTCCGCAACTTAAGGCACCAGGCCGGTTGGTCAGAGCGCAATCCAGAGGCTGGTGAGGTCTGGATCTCCATTGCACATCTTCCCCACCAGTGGGTAGTCTGGGTCCTGGACGGAAACGGTCTGACCCACAACCTAACCGCAGACCGCTATTTTGAGGCAAAGGCTTCTCGATTTGCGTCCCTTGCCGCAACCCGAACAGCCCCAATCGAAGCGGTCAACCGGGCTGGCGAGGATCTTGCCGGAGCGCTTTGGGGACCATTGCGGGTCCGGGTCGAGAGGGCAAAAATCGCATTGCTTGATGCCGAAGGATCTTTTGCGCTCGTTCCTTGGGCCGCCCTTCCCCGTGCTAGTGGAGGTATCTTCGCCGATCGCACGGCGGCCGTTCAAATGCTCGGTTGGTCTGGATCGGGCGGTCAAAAGATTCATTCGTGGGATCCGGCGCTAATTGTATCTACGCCCTACGTCCCGCAGGCCTTGCGCCGAACATTCCCCCAACTACCGTCGTCGGACCAATCGCTTGAGGCGGCCAGAAGCGCATTTCCAGCCGCGGTCACACTTCACGATGCCGAAGCGTCGCCCGTTGCAGTTGCAAAGCGTCTTCAGTCGTCGCGCATATTCCATTTTTTTGGCCATGGTGTTGCATCAGGCGGCTCTTCTGGACTATTATTGTCTAGTCTCGGCGATCAGCCAACGGTCATGTCTGGTTCAGTAATATCAAAACTCTATTTGGGCAGTTTGGAACTCGCAGTACTCACAGCCTGTTCATCCGGAGCTGTTGCGACTCCCGGTGTAGTCAATCTTGAGGGGCTCAGTGAGGCTTTCCTGAGTGCGGGGGCTAAGCGGGTAGTAAGCACGAGGTGGAATGTGGATGCATCCAGTACCGGCAAGATTGTGGCCGACGCGTATTTCGAATTGGCGAGAGGGACCTCTGTGGCCGAAGCCTTCCGGATAGCCGTTGCCGCAGCTCATTCTAGGGAACCGCACCCGTGGTACTGGGCGGGTCTACAGCAGTTTGGTGAGCCATGAATCGGGCTTAAAAAAAACGAAGGAGTTTGCCGCCGCCGCCCGTCATTACTAAGGAGTCTAGAAGATGCCCAACAACAAAATCAATTCGACTTTCAACTTCGAGCTGCCTTCGATTCCGAACACCGGTACAAAGACCTTCTTTGTTGTCCTGCACGGGGCCATCGGCCTTGTGGAGAGCAAGGATGATATCCGGGCGCACTTGGTGGATATGGAAGGTGACCATTTGTACCTTGCCGGTTCCTGGTTCGCCGAGCGGCCGATTCCCAAAGGCCTGGTGGCAATCCTGACCTGCCCCGGAATCGACGACGGCTTGAGAGCGGAACTCGATGGTTCCCAGAATCCGGTATTCAAGCTGGACAAGGCGCCCGACGACGCGGATCCCGCCTTCTATGCGACGTTCATTCTCCCCAGACCCAGCAAGATCCACTATTTCAACCGCTTTCCTGTCACCATTAGCGGTGACCCGGCATCGCTTGGAAAGTTGGCGGGGAAGACGGAAACAGTGACCGAGGTGCATGTCCTGGAATACGCGCTGAAAGATAGTGCCGACTTCGCGTCAATCCAAGCGGACGGGAAAACCTCCTCTGGAACCGGCTGGCGCTTTCCCGACCCCGGTGTTACCGCCTTGGATGTCACCGACTGGGGCCGAAGATTCAACGGCGGTGCGGCAGCAGCGTTGCACATTTTCAATTTCCCGCA